>NZ_JANFYZ010000006.1 GCF_024460775.1 Desulfovibrio desulfuricans
CGCCGCGCAGGCGTCCCAAACTCCGCCAGAGGGCGGAATAACAAGCCCAAAGGGCAGCAAGAAGAATTCACTTCGCGAAGCTTGGGCGAAATCGCACGCCGCGCAGGCGTCCCAAACTCCGCCAGAGGGCGGAATAACAAGCCCAAAGGGCGGCATAAAACACGCAAGGGAGGCGAGACCACGCTCCCGCGCAGGCATGAAACGCAAAAGTCCCCGGTCACGCTTCACCGTAACCGGGGACTCCCAATTTTCAACAAGCTAGCGCTTCCGCGCCTCGCTGGAAATACTGTCCACATACAACCAGAACAGCGTTCCCAGTTGCAGGGGCTTGGGCTGTCCGTCAGGCCCCTTGAGCGGATCGCCGGGAATGCTGGCCATACAACACCACCAGCCGGGCTGGTTCAACACAAAGGAGAATTCCCCCTTGTTGTTGGTGCGCGCGGCGATATCCTCATGCCATGAGGTCGGCACGGGGCGCTTTTCGGTATTTATGCGCGCCATGCGTACAGAAGCGGCGGCAAGAGGTTTGCCATCCATAAGCACCACGCCGGAAAACATGGCAGGCGCAGTAAGGCCAAATGGGCGGGAAAGCGGTACGATTTCAAAACGCTGGCCCACAGGCAGGCTCCAGCCGCGTTCAACGCCGTACACAGGCAGGGTTGTTTTGACGTAATGCTGCAAAAAGCGTCCGTGTGCGGCATCCCACCAGGGGCGGCCTTCAATGATGAACTGGTATAGGCCGGGTTTGGTCAGGGCAACGTTGGCCCCCCATGCCTTCTGGTTCAGGTAGCGGATTTCTTCCATGTCGCCTAGCAAGTCGCGCCGTTCGGGCTGCGCCACGCCGTCTTTTACCGGTGTGGTGCTGTCGTAACGCAGCACCGCAAACATCTGCGGCATGTCCATGACCAACCCTTCGTACTGGAAGGGGCGCATCATGGTGATAAGCACGTCTACTTCTTCATCTATCTGCGTGTCAGCGGGTGCTGGTGCGGCGGCAGCCTGTTCCGGTTTGGCCGGGGCGTCTGCCGGGGCGGCCTCGCCGTTGGGCGCGGGTTTGCCTTCAGAAGCGGGTTTGCCTTCGGCCGTGGGCGCAGCGGGGGCTTGTTCCTGCTGTTTGCCTGAGGCATCAGCGGGTTGTTCTGCCTTGCCGGATGATGTTTTGGCGTCCTGCTGGCGTTTTTCGTCTTTTTTATCCTCGCGTTTGGCGGGGGCGTCCTGCTTGGGGCGGGGGGTGGGTGCTTCAATGCTGGGCTGGCTGGGCACCAGCAGGGTCACCTGCGCCTGCGCGGATGGCGCAAAAAAAAGGAAGGACAAAACAGCCCAACACGCGGCGACAACTGCACTTTTATGTTCAAATAACCCCAGATGACAGGAACGGTGTGCGCTGGGCATGAAATCTCCTGTGCGCCCAAGCCTGCGATATGCAGAGGGATTGGCTCTGTTTCCGCACGTAGAGGGCGGGGCGCTAGTGTATGTGACCTGTGTATAGCCCAAGAGCATGAGCTTGTCATGTGCTGCGTGCACACTCACCCCGCATGGCTTGGCATATCCGAGGCTTCGGTGGCTGTGTTGAGCGGCGTTCTGGCCGCAAAGACCGCATCCACCCGCGTGGCTCCACTTGCGAGCAGGGCGCTGGCTGCGGCGTTCATGGTGCTGCCCGTGGTCATAACGTCATCCACAATCCATACGCGCAGCCCCCTGGCCTCAGGCGAGGCGGCAAAACTGTGACGCACGTTGCTGCGCCGGTCTTTTGCCCCCAGGTGCGTCTGCTCCTGACCGGGCACAGGGCGGGAAAGCAGCCTTGAAGACAAAGGCAGGCCTGACAGGCCATGCAGGGCACGCGCCAGTTCGTGGGCCTGATTGTATCCTCGGCGGCGCAAATGGGCGGCATGCTGCGGCACTGCCACTATGACATCCGGACGGGGCAGGCAGGCTACGGATTCAAGCAGAAAATTTCCCAGCAGGGGGGCAAGGTACAGATGCCCGTCAAACTTGAACCGAAGCAGGGTGTGCCGCAGGGCTCCCTGATAGAGGCCGTAGAAAGCAGCTCCGCTCCACGGCGGGGGATTTTGAAGGCATGCGCCGCAGATGCTGTTGCCAGCCTGTGGATCAGAAGGCGGAATTCCGCAGCGCGGGCATCTGGGCCCGGCGTATGGGACAAGCTGAGTCCTGCATTGGGGGCAAAGGAGGGGTTCCGGCGCTGTCGTGGCATGGGCGTGCGCCGCAAACGCAGGGGAAAAGGGACGCAGACAGTGCAAACAGCGGTCTTGGTTCAGCCCCAAAGCGTTTTGCATGCGGGCCAGTGCAGAACCCAGCCAGCCGCAACGTACAGTTGGGCGCGTCTGGGGATTGTCATGCGACATGGGTGAGGAACGGGGTGCAAAATGCTGCGGTCTATGATTTGGCCGCATCATCGGGCAGGGGCTGGGTCAGTTCATAGCTGGCATTTTTTGTGGCGAGCCTGTGCCCCCAGTCGTGCCCCCAGGCGTGCAGGGCGGCCATTACAGCAGGGCGTTCGTGCAGATCCTTGATTGATTCAAGCCCGCGTAGCAGTCGGGTTTCCCGAACGGCAGCCCCAAGGGGGGCCAGAAAGTATTTGAGCGAAAGCAGAGAGCCTGAAAACAGCAGATTGCCGCGCCGCCGCCCTGCGGTCATGGCTACAAGCACGGGCTTTGCGCGGGAAAGCGGCAGGGGAACGCGGTCTTCACCTCCCTGCAGCATCCAGAAACGCTGGGTTCTGTCGATGAGCGCCTTGAAGTGCGCGGGCAGAAAATAGAAATAAATGGGGGAAGAAATCATGACCAGCTGTGCTTCGTTGATCATCTGAAAAATTTCTTCGGCCTGGTCCATCTGGGCGCAGGCATCATTCTGGCCGGGGAGGGGCCGGCTGGCCAGAATGCATTTGTGCGGCGGCCTGGAGCAGCCGCCGCACCCCGTACAGGGCGAATATGCATAGTCGCGCAAGGCTACAGTGCGCGCTTCAATTCCGGCTTCGGCCATGCCCTTTGTAAAAAGGTTTGCCACCGAATCAGAAACGCCTCCCACATGAGGACTGCACTGGAGCACAAGCACGTTGTTCATAGCTGAAATTCACCGCAAAAAGGATTGCTCTTTTTTTCATCGCCAATGGTGGTGGAGGGGCCGTGCCCAGGGTACACCACTGTGTCTTCCGGCAGTTTGAAAAGTACTTCCGTCACCGAGCGCAGCAGGCCGTTGTGGTCGCCGCCGGGAAAGTCCGTGCGGCCAATGGAGCGATAAAAAAGTGCATCACCTGTAAAAACAAGTTTTTCAGTAGGAAAAAACAGCGAAACTCCGCCCGGGGTGTGCCCAGGGGTGGCAAGCACCTCGCATTCCATGCCGCCGAACGAAGTCTTGCCCAGAGCTATGGGTTGCGACTGATACGGAGTCACAGTGGGAAAGCCCCACAGGCCGCCTTGGGCGGATTCCGTCCCCTCAAGGCAATCATCATCGGCACTGATGTATACAGGCGCTCCTGTGGCCTTCTGCAGGGCCGCCACGCCGTAAACGTGGTCGAAGTGCCGATGGGTAATGCAGATGGCAGCCAGTTTCAGACCGTGCGTAGCCAGATACTCCAGCATGGGATCCGGGTCGCCGCCCACGTCCACCGCAACGGCCTGAGTGCCGCTGTGGATAAGGTAGCTGTTGGTCTGCAAAGGGCCGAGGGGAAACGTGGCAACTGGCATAAAGGTTCCTTTGGCTTGTCGATATCAGGCGCGCAATGGTTTGCTGCGCGCAAAATTACCGACTTTGGATATACTATCTTGGATTGTGTTCACAGGCAAGCGCCTGGCGCGTTAACAACGCGGCAGCGGCAAAGTTTTACCCGCCACGGTAGTCAATACGCTTAAAATTTAGCCGCACAATGGGGCAAAATCAAGTTGCGCGCATAGGTTAGCCTCGGCGGGCAGCTCCGGACATGGAACTGGAATGGCAAGGCCTTTCCGTGATGGTCTGACAGATGGGGACTCTCTGTCTTGAAATTTTCTAGACAAGCAGCCTTTGCCACACTACAATTTGAAGATGCAAAAAAACTGCCCGCAGCTCGAACTCGCGCGTGAAGACCTCATGGAAATGGAAGGCCTGTTGTGTGAACAATTGTCTTCATTCCTGTCCTTTTCAGGGCACGCCCTGTATTTTCCCACCAGCCGCGCGCCCGAAGAGCCGCAGTTGCTGTCGCGGGAGCGCAGGCTGCTGCTGCCCTTGCGGCGCGACGACCATCTGCTTGGCGTTGCCATGCTGCACGGCGTCAAGGCGCGCGAGGCCCGGCCCCTTTTGCCTTTTCTGCCTGCCATAGCGGGCCTTTGCCTGGAGAATCTTGCCAGAGCCAAGGCCATGCGCACGGATTCCGTTACCGGGCTTGCCACAGAAGAGGCCCTGTTTGCGCATATGGAAAATGCCGCAGAGCGCTTGCGGGCCTACCTGGAAGAGCCGGGCGCGGAAGAAAGCGGCCCCGCGCCCCTGCACTGGCTGTGCATGGGGATTGTGCTGTTGCGTCTTGGTAACGGGGATTCTGTGGTACGGCGCGGCGGGCATGCTTTTGCAGAAAAATATCTCAAGGCTCTGGCAGACGCCTGCCGCGAAGCCCTGCCATCGGATGTTCTGGCAGCGCGTGTGGGCCGCTGGGAGATTGCCCTGCTCTTTCCCGCCAGCGGACGCGGCGCCTGTCACAAGCTGGCCCGCGCAGCACTGACGCGTATGGAAGCGGTGCGCATGCCCTATCCGTTGTTGAAAAAGCCCGTGCACCCGCGCCTCTGCGCCGGGCATGCGCTGTATCCACAGGATATGCGCGGTACAGAAATGCACCTGGAGATGCACGATCAGGCCCGCCTGTGCATGGATCGCGCCCGCCTTGCCGCAGATGTGGCCGGGCAGGAGGCTGACGGCGCTCAGGCTGTGGAAAGCCGCATTATGCCCTTTGCGCGCATACTGCAAGAAGGGGGCATGGTGCTGGAATCCCTGCCGCTGGGCCGCGTGCGGCTTAGCCTCGGACGTCAGGCCAAGGCCCGCGAGGGCATGCGCTTTGCCCTGTGGGGACAGGCGGAAAGCGGTTCGCCCCGTTACAAGGGCGAGCTGGTGGTGCTGCACACGCGGGATACGGATTCCGTTGCCGAGGCCCTGCATCTGGTTGACGTTACCTGCCGCCCCGAGGTGGGGGACAGGCTCACTTTGCTGGGTGAGACGCCCGTTTTGAGCCCGGATCTGGACGAACAGGATTTTTCCGCCGCGCGCCCTGCCATTCCAGATGCGGCGGTGGCCGTGCAGGAACAAAACCAGAGGGCAGAATCTGCCGAAGGTGGCAAACACGCCGCTGCTGCGTGCGGTGCTTCCGCATCTGCCGTGCCCCAGCCAGCAGAATGTGCTGGCGGTTTGTGCGGTCACGGTGATTTTTTGAACCGTTTTGCCGTGGAGGCGGAGCGACGCAACCGTTTTACGCTTTGTCTGCTGCGGCTGGAGCCGGGCAATTCTGATGCGGGCGATGCCGCGCATCCGGATGCCGTGCCGCTGGACGGCATGCACGATGCTGCGAACCGGCAGGGGATTATTGAAACTGCCCTCAGCGTATGGCGCGATGCCCTTGGCAATGCGCAGAACCTGCCGCAGCCGATGGCTGGACGCTACGGCAGCAACAGTCTGATATTTTTCCATCCGGATGTGGAAGCGCAAGCCCTTGTGTCTCTGTACGAGGGGGTGTGCGGTGAACTGAGCAGCCGTGGCATTTCGGCTTCTGTGGGCCTTGCGGGTTATCCCTTCCTTCAGTTCCGAAGGGGTGAAATGCCCGACTGCGCCCTGAAGGCTCTGGAATACGCCCTGCTGTTGCCAGCCCCCAAGGTGGGGGTGTGCAATTCGCTTGCGCTCAACATTAGCGCCGACAGGCGGTACAGCCTCGGCGATGTTTTTGGCGCGGTGGAAGAATACAAACTTGCGCTGCTGGCTGACGAGGCCAATGCCATGGCCTGGAATTCCCTTGGCGTATGCATGGCGGCCCTTGGGCGGCAGCACGAAGCCCGGCGGCATTTTACGGAGGCCCTGCGGCACGGGCCGGATAAAGCCCTTGCCGAACAGATTTACTACAATCTGGGCACGGTCTGCCAGGGGCTTGGCGAAAAGCGCGCAGCAGCCCGGTATTACCGGCAGTGCGTCAAGGTTTCGCCCGAGCACCAGTTTGCCCACATCCGTCTTGGGCAACTGTGCGAACAGGGCGGCAGAAGGGCCGAGGCCCGGCGTTTTTATGAGATAGCCGCAGCCCTTGAGGATGCGCGCCCCGGCGCGCCCAGCCTTGCCCGCAGGCACCTTGCGCGTGTGGCTGTGCGCCAGCGCAAGGGCGGCGAGGCGCGTGAGCTGCTGCACGAGGCTCTGGTACGCAATCCGCAGGATGCCGCCTCCATGTTGCTGCTGGCAAATATCTATCTGGACAGCAATGAAGATCCGGCCATGGCGGAACTGCTGGCCCGCAAAAGCGCTGGCCTGCACGACAAGCCCGAAGCGTGGGAAACTCTTGCCCGCGCCCTGCGCAAGCTTGGGCGGGAAGAAGAAGCCCGTGTGGCTGAAGCCAAGGCTGTGCTTTCCTAGCTTTTCAGAAGCAGGTTACCGCAGGGTGTGTTGCGAACAGCCCGCTGTTTGCAGAGAGCATTTTGCGGAAAGGGCAACGCAACTTGCCGCTGAAACTGTCTCCCGGTTCCTGCTCCCGCATAGCTTTTTTCTGGCTCTTAAACCGCCCTTTGGGGCGGTTTTTTCATGCCCGAAGCAGAGTCCGAAACGCAAGCAAGGCCCCCTGTCGCCAGAGGGCCTTGCTGTTATGTCATTTGGGCAAAGCTTGAAGCTACACGTCAAAGAGCATTTCCAGATCTTCACGCGTGAGCGACTTCCAGGTGTCCTGACCGGGAATGATGGCTTCCGCCACGCCGCGCTTGGCTTCCTGCAATTTGAGAATCTTCTCTTCCACCGTGTTCTGGCAGATGAGTTTGTAGGAAAAGACCTGACGGGTCTGACCGATACGGTGGGTACGGTCTGTGGCCTGACTTTCCACGGCGGGGTTCCACCACGGGTCGTAGTGGATAACGTAGTCGGCCGAGGTCAGGTTGAGGCCCGTGCCGCCAGCCTTGAGCGAGATCAGGAAGATCGGGATTTCAGGCGTATTGTTGAACTTGTCTACCTGATCGAAACGGTCTTTGCTCGCGCCATCGAGGTAGCAGAAGGGAATCTGAGAAAATTCCAGCCACTGCTTGATGATCTGGAGCATCTGCACAAACTGCGAGAAGACGAGCACCTTGTGGCCGCCTTCCACAATTTCCATGACCATGTCCTTGAAGGCATCGAACTTGCCAGAAGGCAGGTTGTTGGAGAAGCCGGGCATGTCGAGCTTGAGCAGGCGCGGGTGGCAGCAGATCTGGCGCAGTTTGAGCAGGGCGTCGAGAATGGACATCTGGCTTTTGGCAAGGCCTTTTTCGTCCACATCGGCCAGCACCTGGGCGCGCAGCTTGCGGGCCAGGGCTGCGTACAGTTCGGCCTGCGCTTCTTCCAGCGCGCAGCAGGTGACGCTTTCCACCTTGGGCGGCAGATCCTTGGCCACTTCGGCCTTGGTACGGCGCAGAATGAAGGGACGTACACGGGTGCGCAGATAGTCCAGCGTTTCAGCGTCGCCGTCCTTGATGGGCTTGACGATGCCCCGCTGGAAGGCGTGCTGCGAACCCAGAAAGCCCGGCATGAGGAACTCGAACAACGACCACAGCTCGAAAAGGTTGTTTTCGATGGGAGTGCCCGAGAGGCACAGGCGCATGCGGGCATTGATGCGGCGCACGGCGCGGGCTGTGATGGTATTGGGGTTCTTGATGTTCTGGGCTTCGTCAAGAATAACGGTGTTGAACTCGTATTTTTCCATCTCCTCCAGATCGCGCCGCAACAGCGCGTAGGTGGTGATGATGAGATCCGAGCTGGAAATATGCTTGAACATACCTTCGCGGCGGGTGCCATAGATGGTCAGCCGCTTGAGGCCGGGAACGAACTTTTCCGCTTCGCGCTCCCAGTTGGGCAGCACCGAGGTGGGCACCACAATAAGGTTTGGCCCGTCATGGTGCACATCAATCATGTGCTGGATAAAGGCCAGGGTCTGCACGGTTTTGCCAAGGCCCATTTCGTCGGCAAGAATACCGCCGAACCCGTATTCCGAAAGGAAGTTGAGATACGAAAGCCCCTGCACCTGATAGCTGCGCAGGTTGGCGTTGAGCGCCTTGGGCGGCGTGATGGGCCGCACCTCGCGGAACGAGCGGATTTTTTCGCGCAGGTTGTTCCAGAAGGAGTCCGTGGCTGCACCGGGCAGGTCTTCCAGCAGGCTGTCGAGCACAGGGGCTTCAAACTGCTTGAATTTCTGCTGCGGGGGCTTTGAAGGGTCGAGCCCCAGGGCCGTGAGCTTGTGGGAGAGCTTTTCAAGCCACGCTTCGGGCAGGCTGGTATAGGAGCCGTCTTTCAACTGCACATAGCGCTTGCCTCGGGTCCAGGCCTTCCAGATTTTTTCCAGGGGCAGGCTCTGGCCTTCGTATTCCACGTTGATGTCCAGCGAGAACCATTTTTCCTTTTCGTTGCTGACCACCTGCGCCGTGATGTTGGAAGAAGCCGTGCGCACCTTGTAGCGCGAGAGGGCCTTTTCGCCGTAGACGCGGTAGTTTTCGATCAGCTTGGGGTAGGAGTCGAGCAGAAAGGCAATGGCTTCTTCCGGCTCAAGGAACCACAGTTTGCTTGAGCGGGCCTGAAAGTCCATGCCGCTCAGTTCGTTCATCAACTGGGCTTCTTCGTCCTGATGGCGGCGCACCAGATAGGTCTGCCCTTCGTAGGTGTAGCTGCCGGTCTGGAAGTCGGGGTTGGGCCCGTTGAGTGTAAATTCGCCGTGGCGCGTTTCATACACGTTGTCGATTTCCAGCGTCAGCAGGCTGCCTTCTTCATCGAGGAAGAGCTTGGGATTATAGGTGGCAGGCTGGAACACCGGCTCCATGAGCTTGAGGAACTGCTGTGGTTCGTAGAGTTCCGAGGCTGGCAGGCGCGTCCACACTCGGTCGAGAAATTCGGAAATTTCTTCGTGCGGCACAACCGGGCGTTCGTAAATAAGGTTGCGCACCAGCGAGGGATAGAGGCCCGTCTGCACCGGGTAGAAATTATGCTGGTAGCAGACCCACAGGGGCATTTGCCCATGAAAGGTGATGGGCGCGTCTTCCGGCGCGGTGCTCTCGGTCGGGTTGCGGTCGCTGGGATTGCTGCGCCCTGCGCGGATGGGCAGCGGGGGGCGGCCCTCGCGCTTGAGCAGCATTTCAAAGCGAAAGCCCGAATCGTCCAGGATAGGCTTGAGCTTGAGCGCAAAAGGCGTGCTCTCGATGCGGCAGGGCTTGTCAGTGTCCTTCCACAGCAGATAATATTCCTTGCGCACAGACCAGAAAAACCATGAGGTAAGGCCCTGCGGGATTTCAACCCGGTGGCCGTAATAGTCGAGGTGCTGACCGATCTGGCGGGCCACATGCGGCAACTGGGGTGAAAATTCGCACCAGTCGGGGTTCTGGATGATCTGATCCAGCGTTACCTCGTTGTGCACGCTGGAAAGCCCGGATTTGTTCTGCCGCCCACGGAAAAAGGAAACCAGCAGACGCCCCTGTTCCGGTTCAAAGCGGAATATGAGATAGTGGCGGCCTGGTTCCGGTTCCATGTCGGTAGAAAAAAAGTTGCGGAAGCTCTGCTTCCAGTCGGTGCTGGGAGGCGGGGTTTCTTCCGGGTCGCCCTGTTCCTTGCGCAGTTCTTCCACAAGGCGCAAGGCAAGTGCTGCCACATGGCGGCAGATGCCTGAGAACGCATCAGAGCAGTTGCACTGGTGGCGGGTGCTGCGATCCGTAATGGTGAGGCTCAGGCTCGGCGTGAAGACCTGCAGGTCTTCGCCCTGGATGACGCCTTGGACGTCCCAGGTTTCGCCCTCCTGGATATTTATTTTTTGCACCTCACCTTCGGACAGGATATAGTAGGCGGCGTCGCGGATGTATTCCGGCACACTATCGTGCAGGAAAGTCTGGCACATTTCGCGAACGACGCTCTGTTCAGATCGACTCATGGGTTCCCCAAAAATACTCCGTTGAAATTTCTGGAAAATTCCAGAAACGGAGCGATGTTATGACGTTTGCGATAAATAGCACAGGTTGGGGGGCGAAAGCAATATGAAGTGTGACTTTTATGAAAAAAATAAATTTTGAGCGCGCAATCAATATGTTGGAATCAATATCAGCCCAACGGGCCACCCGATTTTACGGGAAAAAGTGGATTCGTTGGGTCACAATTTCATGTGCTTTACTGTGCATTTGTGCATCATCAGCTTTTTGCGCCAATTCTGCGGGTGATCTGCCGGAAGAAACCGGCCTTGCCCCCTCGGGTGCGGCAGTCAGCCCGGCTGGCCCCCCGGCTTCGGGCGGCAGCATATTTTTTGGCACCATTGGCGAGGCTTCAAATCTTATTCCCTACCTCACGTCAGACTCCGCCTCGCATGAGGTTGCAGACCTCATCTACACGGCGCCGCTGCGTTATAACAAGGATTTACAGCCCGAGCCGTGGGCCGCGGAATCGTGGAGCATGGAAGACGGCGGCAAACGCATGCGTTTTACCCTGCGCAAGGGCATATTGTGGGAGGACGGGCAGGAGCTGACCGCCGAAGACGTGGCTTTTACCTGCAAGCTGGCGGCAGACCCTGCCACCGGCAGCCCTTATGCCGAGGATTTTTTGCGTATCAAGGATCTGCGGGTCATTGACCGCTATACGTTTGAAGTGCGCTATGACCAGTTTTTTGCGCGGGCGGTATCCACCTGGATGAACCCCATTTTGCCCAAACATATTCTGGAAGGGCAGAACATCCGTTCCACGCCTTTTGCGCGCAAGCCCATGGGGGCCGGGCCGTATCGGCTCAAGTCGTGGGAGCCGGGGAGCCGCATAGTGCTGGAGGCATCGCCCACCTATTTTGCGGGCAAGCCGCGCATTGACGAAGTGGTGTACAGGATCATTCCCGACAACGCTACCATGTTTATGGAAACCCGGGCGGGCAGACTGGACGTGATGGATCTTTCGCCCCTGCAATACCTGAGGCAGACCTCTGGCCCGGAATGGCAGAGCAGATTCCATAAATTCCGCTACATCGCCTCGGTGTATATTTTCCTCGGCTTTAACCTGGAGCATCCGTTTTTCAAGGATGTGCGGGTGCGGCGGGCCATTTCCATGGCTATCGACCGCGAGGGCCTCATCAAAGGCGTTTTGCTGGGGCAGGGCGTTCCGGCTTTTGGGCCGTTCAAGCCCGGCTCGTGGCCGTACCATCCTGGCCTTAAACCCATGCCCAGAAACATTGCCGCCGCGCGCGCCCTGCTGGCCGAGGCGGGCTTTGCCGATCATGACGGCGATGGCCTGCTTGATCGCGACGGCCAGCCGCTGGCCTTTACCATCCTGACCAATCAGGGCAACGAGCAGCGCATTCTTGCGGCTACCGTCATGCAGTCGCAACTGCGCGAGGTGGGCATTGACGTGCGTATCCGCACCGTGGAGTGGGCGGCCTTTATCCGCGAGTTTGTCAACAAGGGGCGGTTTGACGCCGTGCTGCTGGGCTGGACAATACCGCAGGATCCTGACCTGTTTTCTGTATGGCATTCATCCCAGACCTTTGAGGGCGGGCTGAATTTTACCCACTACCGCAATCCCGAGGTGGACAAGCTGCTTGAAGAAGCGCAATCCACGCCCGATCAGAAAAAGCGCGCAGAACTGTACTATCGCATCCAGGAAATATTTGATGCGGAGCAGCCCTACTGCTTTTTGTTTGTGCCCTATGCCCTGCCTGTGGTGCAGCGGCGGTTTCAGGGCATAGAACCCGCGCTGGCGGGCATAATGTATAATTTTGAAAAATGGTGGATTCCCAAAGCCTTGCAGCATACGCAGATGCAGCCCTAAGCGCTCGCACCGGGAACGGGGCAGCTTTTTTGCTCTTGCCTGCTGGCTTGCAGGCGCATATTCAGACCACGCGGATTTGAACAGGCCCTGGCTGGTTGTCCAGCCGGGGCCGCTGTGTTTGTGGGCTTTGGTCTGCAATTCGGCTGCCCTCGGCGTTGACAAGGCCGCTTTAGTCGGAACATAGTTCCAGAACTGGTTGAAGATATTTTTTTACGCTGTGGGTGGACGTTACGCATGATTCGTATTCAGGAAATTCTCGATAAGGTTTCGGCTGGCAACCCGAACGCGGATCTGGAGCTGATCCAGAAGGCGTATGTGTTTGCCGCCACCGCCCATGCGGGGCAAACCCGCCTTTCGGGCGAGCCGTACCTTTCCCACCCTCTGGCGGTTGCCAGCATTCTGGCGGGCATGGGTTTTGACGAACCCACCATTGCCGCTGGCCTGCTGCACGACACAGTAGAAGACACCAAGGCCACCATCGAAGAGCTGGACGAAAATTTTGGCGAAGAAGTGGCCGATATCGTCGATGGCGTTACCAAGATCAGCCAGATCACCTTTGAGAACAAGGAAGAAGCCCAGGCGGAGAATATCCGCAAGATGATCCTGGCCATGAGCCACGACATGCGGGTTCTCATGGTCAAACTGGCCGACCGCCTGCACAATATGCGCACGCTGGACTTTCAGAAAAGTCATAAACAGAAGCGCATTGCCCAGGAAACCATGGATATCTACGCGCCCCTGGCCAACCGCCTGGGTTTGTACGTGATGAAGCGCGACCTGGAAGACCTGAGCTTCAAATACATGCGGCCCGACATTTACAACCAGATCGATCACTGGCTGGACAACCATCAGGTTGTGGAAAAGCAGATCATCGGCAAGGTTGTGGGCCTGATTCAGGATCTGCTGGAATCAAACGGCATCACCGGGCAGGTTTACGGGCGCATCAAGCACAAGCACAGCATCTATAAAAAGATGCAGGCCCAGTCCATGACACTGGACGAAATGCACGACATCATGGCCTTTCGCGTGCTGGTGCAGGATATCAAGGACTGTTACGCCGTGCTGGGGCTTGTGCACTCCCAGTGGCGGCCTGTGCACGGGCGCTTTAAAGACTACATTTCGATGCCCAAGACCAACGGCTACCAGAGCCTGCACACCACGGTCATCGGGCCGGAAGGCGAGCGTATTGAAATCCAGATACGCACCGAGGAGATGCACAGGCAGGCCGAACACGGCGTTGCCGCCCACTGGCTGTACAAGGAAAAAGGCCGCGTCAACAGTAAAGACCTTGAGCAGTTTGCATGGCTGCGTGAAATTTTTGAGCGCCAGAGTGAAGAAACAGATTCCCGCGAGTTCATGCACTCGCTGAAAATGGATCTGTTCAAGGACGAGGTCTACATCTATACCCCGGCTGGCGATGTTAAGGAACTGCCCGAAGGCGCTACACCGCTGGACTTTGCCTTTGTGATCCACACCAAGGTGGGCCAGCATTGCAGCGGCGCAAAAATCAATGGCCGCCTCATGCCCCTTGGCACGGAGCTGAAAAACGGCGACGTGGTGGAAATCCTCACCGACCCGGCGCGCAATCCCAACCGCGACTGGCTCAAGATTGTCAAAACAGCCAAGGCGCGCAGCCGTATTCAGCACTATCTGCGCACGGAAGAACGCACCCACGCCGTGACCCTTGGTCGCGAACTGCTGGAAAAAGAAGGCCGCAAGGTCAGCCTGAACGTGGGCAAGGCCACCAAGGACGGGCATCTGGCCATTGTGGCCCAGGAAATGAATTTTGACAGCGTGGATGATCTGGTTGCCGCCGTGGGCTATGCCCACACCACACCGCGCAAGGTGCTCAACAAACTGTATGCGGTGCTGCACCCCGAGGCCGCCACTGCTGCGGAACCCGCCACTCCCACCGTAAAGGAAAGCAAGGAAGCTGCCTCCCGCAAGGGCGAGGGCGTGGGCATTTCCGGCGTGGACGGCGTGCTCATGCGCTTTGCCAAGTGCTGCAACCCGGTGCCGGGCGATCCCATTATCGGCTACATCAGCCGTGGGCTTGGTATCAGCGTACACCGTGCCGACTGCCCCAATGTTGCCAATATGGAGCCGGAGCGTCTTATTTCCGTGCATTGGGACGGCATGGAAGAAAAGCCCTACGCAGCAGGCATATTCATTATTGCCAAGAACGAACAGGGCGTTCTGGCCAAGGTTGCCGAGGTCATGGCGCGCAACGGCGTCAACATTATTGGCCTGAACATGGACAATCAGGTGGATGGACGTGCCAAGCTGCGCATTACCGTTGAAGTGCGCGATGCCACCCAGCTCTACCAGCTTATTGAGGCCATTCGCGTATTGCCGCCCATTTTTGAAGTGGTGCGCGATACTGAGGCTGACGCCACGTAATCCGCAATTAAATGCGCTGTAAAAAGCCGACTGCTTGTTGTGAGCAGTCGGCTTTTCTTTGCCTCTGGTGGGGCTGATTGGCGGCTCTATTACAGATAATGGCTGTATATGCAGACAACGTGCCCAGTTCCAGCTGCCGCATGCGGGTTACAGAGGTTTGATATAGAAGTTTAATTTTGTGATAATTTGCACAAATACGAAATAGTTGTATAATAATGTTGCATCTTGAAAAAAATATTGTTTATTCACATGTGTTGTAGATGATTTATTAATTTTATTTGAACTTAATATTGTTGTTTAATAAAAAAATATAATAGTTTTATTGAGAAATACTGTCGAATATTGTTATAATTATTATTTTTATAATAAAAATTAGATACATTGTTAGTATACTATGGAATAAGTAAATTCTGAATATTCAAAAAATGCCCTAAATAAATTTGCGTATTGTAGGTTTAATAAAATATAGTCTAAGCGCATTCAAGATATGTAACCTCTTCATATAAGCATGGGTAGGATACAACTATGCAAAAAATTACGACAATGCAGAAGATGGCAGGCCTGAGTCTGCTCCTGTGCCTGTTCACGGTCATTATTGGCATGTTTGGCGTCAGCCGCCTGAGCAATCTGGCGACTGATGTTGAAGAGTTGAGTTCCATGCACATGAAGGGGCTGGATTTGCTCCGAATGATAAATATTGAAGTATTGCGGATCATCCGGGAAGAAAAAAACCTTATCATCAGCACTTCGGAAGAGGGCAACCGCTTTGCCCTGAATAATCTGCAAAAAGAATATGTGGTGCTGGATAAATATCACAATGAACTGCCGCGCTATTTTATGACCGAGAGCGCCCGCAAGCTGCTTGCCGAACTGAACGGCCTGCTAAGCGAATGGCGTGCCACACACAACAAGATCATTGAACTGGGCAGTTTCGCAGACCCGGCAATGAAAGCAAAGGCGCAGGAAGTTTCGTCCACCACCGGGCGTGGGCTGGCGAAAAAGCTGGCTGATCTTTTGCAGGACATAGGTCAAAAAAAGCTGGAGTTTGCGCAGGAACTGAGCCGCAAAAGCATGCAGGAGTACGAACGCGCGCGGATGATAACCATTGTGGGTGTGCTGCTGTCAGTTTTGGTGGGTCTTGGCGTGGGGTATTTTCTTTCGCGTAACATGCTGCGCCAGCTTGGCGACGAACCTGCCTCGCTCTCAGAACTTGCCTTGCAGATTGCGGGCGGGGATCTGGAGGCAAAGTTTAATCCTGCACGGCCTGAGATCGGCGTTTTTGGCGCGATGAAGCAGATGGTGGCTACCCTGAAGGGCAAAATTGCGGAGGCTGATCAAAAGAGCCAGCAGGCCAAAGAAGAATCCGAGCGCGCCCAAAAGGCCACTGCCGATGCGGAAGAAGCCCGCCGTCAGGCCGAGCGCGCCAAGGCCGAGGGCATGCTTCAGGCTGCCCACCAGCTTGAAGGAGTGGTAGAAATCGTAACTTCCGCTTCCGAGGAACTTTCCGCCCAGGTTGAGCAGTCGAGCCGTGGCGCGGACGAACAGTCCGCGCGTGTGCGCGAAACCGCAACTGCCATGGAAGAAATGAACGCCACTGTGCTGGAAGTTGCCAGAAACGCCCAGCAGGCTGCGGATGTTTCAAACAATGCCAGAAAGCAGGCCATTGAAGGCTCGCAGATAGTCAATGAAGCCGTAAAGGGCATAAGCACCGTGCACACGCAGTCGCTGGCCCTCAAGCAGGATATGGATGCCCTTGGCAAACAGGCTGAGAGCATCGGGCAGGTAATGGGCGTTATTGCCGACATTGCCGACCAGACCAACCTGCTTGCGCTTAACGCCGCCATTGAGGCTGCACGCGCGGGCGATGCTGGCCGTGGTTTTGCCGTGGTGGCGGACGAAGTGCGCAAACTGGCAGAAAAAACCATGACCGCAACGCAGGAAGTGGGCCGGGCCATCAAGGAAATTCAGGAAGGCACAAAGAAAAACATTCAGAGCGTGGAGCACACAGGCGAATCCATTGAAGCTGCCACAAAGCTCTCGGTTCAGTCGGGTGAATCGTTGAAAAATATCCTCGAGTGTGTGCAGCTTGTGAACGATCAGGTGCAATCCATTGCCACCGCCAGCGAGCAGCAGTCTGCCGCCAGTGAAGAAATCAACCGCTCTGTGGAACAGGTGGCCACAATTTCTTCTGAAACAGCTCAGGCCATGGAGCAGGCCTCCAGCGCAGTCGCCGATCTGGCGCAGCAGTCGCAGGCGCTTCAGCATCTGATTGGCGAGATGAAACGCCAAGGCTAGGTGCAATCTTATAAATCCAGACCAGTCAAAGGCCGTCCACTTGGGCGGCCTTTTTGTCGTATTTGCTTTACGCTTTGCTGGTTGGCTGACGCAATTATCTTTACGGCTCCCCTAGGTGGCTATTTTTATTTTTTTGTCGCTCCCGGTATTTTTATCCACAATGCTTGCAGGTGATTGCTCTGCAACGGTGTGGATAGTATCGTGTTCTAAAAAACTGACATGCATTTGCCATATGATGGTTACCCCGCAAAATTCACATGCAACAACCTGATAATCAAAGGAAAGCCATGAGCGAAAATGAAACAAGGACTCAGGTTTCTTTGCGGGAAGCATTCCTTTACTGGTTCAAGCTCGGTTTTATCAATTTTGGCGGGCCTGCCGGGCAGATCGCCATGATGCACAAAAATCTGGTGGATGGCAGGGCCTGGATCAGCGAAAAGGTTTTTTTGCGGGCGCTCAATTTCTGCATGCTCTTGCCGGGGCCGGAAGCGCATCAACTGGCTGTATACATAGGCTGGCGGCTCAACGGCTACTGGGGCGGAACCATTGCCGGGCTGTGCTTTTTGTTCCCCTCGGTGATTCTGATGCTCTTTCTTTCATGGCTGGCAGCCGCCAAGGGGCAGGTTCCCTTTGTGGCCGGGATTTTTCACGGAATCGCCGCCGCCGTTGTGGCCATTGTGATTGAAGCGCTTATCCGGCTTTCAAAAAAATCACTCAAGCACCCAGCACTGTACGCATTTGCTGGCGGCTCGTTTGTACTTGGGCAGTTTCTGGGTGTATCCTTTCCGGTGATTGTTTTGCTGGCAGGTGTGGCAGGGGTCATCCTTGGCAAACTGCGCCCAGACATTTTTTGCCAGAAAAAGCCGGGAACAAATGAATGCCTGACTGACGCGCCGGAATCTTTCACCAATCTGCCGCCTTTGTCCCATCTTTTCAAGGTGGTGGGGATATTCACCGTAATCTGGATGGCTGTGATTCTGCCCGTTTTTGCATGGCGGAGCATGGGCGATATACTTTCCCAGATACCCATATTCTTTACCAAGGCCACCTTTGTGACCTTTGGCGGCGCGTATGCCGTGATTGCCTACATTGTTGAGCACGCGGTTAATCTGGGCTGGCTTACGGAAACGGAGATGCTGCTGGGTCTTGGCCTTGCGGAAACAACCCCCGGCCCGTTGATCATGGTAACGCAGTTTGTGGGTTTTATCGCCGCATGGAATCAGCCCGGAGGCCTGACGCCTATGACAGCAGGCATTCTGGGCGGGCTGCTCACCACCTTTACCACGTTTTTGCCGAGTTTTATGTTTATATTTGCCGGTGCGCCCTACATCGAGGCCATTACAGCCAACAAAAAACTCAATGCCGCGCTGATGGGAATATCCGCTGCTGTTGTGGGCGTTATCCTCAAAATCGGGGTATTTTTTGCGTGGAACACCTTTTTCCCGGCAACGGGATTTGATGCGTTTGCCGTTGGCGTTGCGCTGGTGTCGCTTGTGGCCTTGGTGCGTTTCAAGCTCTCCATGCACGCGCTGGTAGGGTTGAGCGGGCTTGTCGGGCTGATCTGGCAGATGCTCTGATATACGATACTTTGGCTGTGCGTTGCTCGTTTCATTGCTGGCATGGGGAGCAGTCATGGCGATGCAGTCTTGCCCGCACAGGATTTTTATCCTTAACGTCAGACACGTGGGGGAAGGTATGAACGCAACCATTACGCCGCAGGAACTACAGGATATGCTGGCCGCCAATACCGCGACTGTTTGCGATGTGCGCAGGCTGGCTGATTATGAGGCTGACCCGCGCACTATCCCCGGCGCTGCATGGCATGACCCGGAGCAGGTGGACGAGTGGGCGGCGCAGTTGCCCAAGGACAAGCCCGTAGCCATCTATTGCGTGCGGGGCGGCTCTGTAAGCAAGTCTGTTCAGGCCGCTTTGGGGCAGAAAGGTTTTGACGTGCAGTATGTGGAGGGTGGGCTGGCCGCATGGGATGAAGCCCATAAGTAGCTGAACGCCGCATAGGAGGCGCCCATGTGCGGCTTTGCATTGCACTGTATCGTGCTGCCGCAATGGAAACGCCGCTTCCCTGCGAAGGGAAGCGGCGAAGCCTGCGCGCCGGGAAGGGAACGGCGCTTGCAAATGGCTGAGAGGTTTAGAAGCTGTACTGGAAGACAACCTGGGCTTTCCAGGCGTCCTGCTTGTCAAAGCTGCCGTTGCCAGCGCCGTTGTTGTAACTGGCCTTTTTCCATGTGTCCTTGTCGATCATGTTGGCAACGTAGCCGAGTTCCAGATTCACACTCAGGTTTTCGTAGGCCTGCCATGTGTTGACGAGGTTGAATTCCAGCAGCCCGTCGTTGGTGGTCAGGTAGGGGCCGTCGCCGCCGTAGCCAGCCTGCCAGGAGGAGGCATCCTTCATGTACTTGACCATGGAGGTAGCGTTGGTGCCGCCCCAGTATGCCAGACGGAAGGTGTGGGAGACGTTTTCAATAAAGCTCATGTCTTTCAGCTGTGCGCCGATGCCCCAGGTGCCGGTATAGCTCATGCTCCAGTCGCAACCATTGGCAACCGGGCTCCACGAAAGGTTGCCGTCGCCGATAAAGGAGGTGAAGTTGCCCGCGCCAGCAATGGAGGGCATGCGCTCGGAGCCGTTTTTCACGTTGCCATCGTCACCGCTGGCGTACCAGCCGAAGATGCCGGGAACACCCCAGTCCAGCTTGTATTCAACAAGGGCTTTTGCCAGCCAGCCCTGACGCTCGGTGCTGGCGCGCACGCTGTCCACGCCGCGCTTGAGCACATCGTAGCGGCCCATGGCTTCAGAATAGCCATAGTTGATGTCGAATTCGATGTTCAGAGGGTCGAACATGGTGATGGCCACCGGCAGACCCGCCCAGAACACCGAGCCGTATTGCTTGTTGGTGCTGGAGGAATTGAGGGGATTCAGGCCGTTGGCGTAGTTGAAGCCGGGGTTGGTGCCGGGAATGGTGAGGCCAAGTTTGCCGTCGCTGGTTTCCCAGGGCGAACCGTAGGTTTCGTCATCCAGGCCGCGCAGGGAGTTTTTACCGCGCATGCCGTACATGGTCCAGGGGGTGACTTCAACACCGTCAAAACTCAGGGGCATGGAGAGCATGAACAGATCAAGGTTGTCGAGGTAGTTGGTCTTTTCCGTGCTGGAATTGCCATTGCCGTCGACAAACGCGCCGTTAAAGTTGTCGTTGACAGGGCGCGCCCACATAAAGGTGAGGCCCACATTTTCGTTGAACTTGTAGTTGGCGGTCAGGGCTGCAACATCGCAGTCCATAATGGCGGAGCCGCCAGCCACGTTGGGCAGGGCGGCGGCCTGGAGGCCCATGCGCACGCGGGCGTCAGTCTGCGGGATCAGCCAGTCGATGTAGGCGTTTTTAACCTTGACCTGGTTGTTCCCGTCAGCGCCGAGAGCTGCGCCATCGCCCGATTTGCCCCAATGCTGGTCGCCAATTTCAAAATACACCGTGCCGGACAGAGCTTCGGAGGCCACGGCGTCCAACTGGAGGCGGATGCGCTGGGAAGCGCCAAACTGGTCTTCGGTATTGGTTTTGGACTTGGCTCCGTCAGTATCTCTGGTGTTCTTGGTGAGGACGCCTTCGCCCACGCCAAAACCAACCAGCCATTCGCCCTTGGCCTTGAAGTCAATGGCCTTGGCCCCCCCGGCCACGCCCATCAGCATGCCTGCTGCAAGCAGTGTGACCATGCACACCTTTTTAAAGCGGTTCAGACCATTCCTTTCTCGTGAACTCATTCCTTTCTCCTCGTAAAGGGTTTGCGCAACGGCCGCAGACGCCACAGGCTTTTGCAACGCGCGCGTTATTTTTTCAGAAGACATCCCTTGACGGGCTGACGCTTGGCGCGCAGCCTCCGGGCGATGTCCTTGCCCTAATACGCCTCCCTCTGCCGCAAGCGAGGTGGCGATCAGTTTTCCGCGTGGTGATTCTTGTGGTGGCCGCACTTGCAGTTGGCGCAGTTGCCCTTGCAGACGTGCTTTTTCTTTTGCTCGATGAGAACGCGATTGCCGGTAACGGCCATGTCAAAGCCGCTCTTGCCCTTGAATACGATACGTTCTGTGCTGAGACCGCCCAGCAGGAGCGAGGTTTTGAGGGCGTCAACAGCGGAAGGATGTGGGTTGGCTACGTGCCGTACGTCAATGAAAATGCGTTTGCAGTTTGCCTGGTTGCACTGGAGAAGCTCAATAAGTGCAGAGGCCTGGGGAGGATCGAAGCGGGAAGAAACAGAAATGTGGAGGTTGTCGTGGCTGAAACGGTGGCTTAAACCCGTATGGTCGGTAAACACCGGCTGCTGATCCATATTTTTATCTCCGCTTTGCTGAATGTGCATGGCGGTACACTGTCACAGGCAGAGCTTTGTGTCAATAAAAATGAAATTACTTTTCAAATTCAAATTATATCACACTGATTTTATTATTAAAAATTGTACAAAAAATTGTATTTTATGCTAACATGCTCAATTGGAAAAGAAAGATTGCTAATCGATTTTAGGGCTGCAAACAAGGATGGCGTGGAGAGTACTGAAGGTTTTGCCAATAAATAGGGGCGGATGTTCCCAAGGAACACCCGCCCGCTGTGCAGAAGGAGGATTTGTTAGCGCTTATGCGGCCTTGATGCTGCCGTCTTGCACATGGAACAGAGCGGCCTGGGGTTCTGCCTTGCGCAGTAGTTCCGCCATGTGCGGCTGGCAGGTAAAGTAGAGCAGCTGATGGGCCTTGCCCTGGCTGCCGCCGGTCAGCTCCACAAAGGCGCGCGCCGTGCGCTCAGCCCTTTGCGGGTCAAAGTTGACCAGCACTTCGTCCATGATAACCGGCAGGGGCGCGGCATGCAGGGCATGATTTTTTATGTAGGCAAGCCGCAGGGCCAGATAGGCTTGCTCGCGCGCGCCACGGCTCAGATTTTCCGGCGCTATGGGTTCGCCCTGCGCGGGCAGGATGGCGAGGCTGGCGTCTTCCAGCGAGGCGTTGATGCCGCGCCAGCGCTGGCCTGTGATGCGGGTGAAGATGCTTGAGGCAAGGCGGATGACTTCTGGCTGGCGCTCCAGCTCAAAGGTGCGCTTGGCTGTTTCAAGGATGCTGCGGGCAAGGGCCACGCGGCTCCAGGCAAAGGCCATGCGCTCCATGTCTTCCACAAGGGCCGCCTCCTGTTGCAATAGCTGCGAAAGCTCGTCGGTGCGCGAAAGGGCGTCTACCTTGCTGCGCAGTTCCGCCACGCGCTTGACCAGATTTTCTTCCTGCTCCTGAATGCCTGTCAGTTCTTCGCTGATGGTCGCGCTGCGGCGCTCCTGACTTTCCTGATCCTCATGCTCGAAGGAATCGAGAAAGTCCTTCATGGGTGTTTTGTCCGCAGCCAGCCGCAGGGCATCTTCCAGATCCTGACGGCGCAGGGTGAGTGCGCGCAGCTCTTCGTGAAGCGCGGCCTGACGCAAAAATTCTTCCGCATCGTGCGCGCCCGCCATGGCAAGCAGGGAGCGTTCCGCGCTCCGGGCGCTTTCAAGGGCGGCTTCCACAGCTCGGGCCTCGTCCTCCATTTCCGTCACTTCATTATCAAGGTTGCGGCGGCGGCTCTGCGCCTGCGACATGGCTTCCGCCGCTTCCAGCGCGGCATCAAGGCTAAGCAGCCAGTCTGGGCGGTTGTCCGCGTCCTGCTGCGGCGGCAGGCCAAGCTCCGCCAGCAGGGCTTGCAGCGGGTCGCGCAGGGCAGCCAGTTCTGTGCGACCCTGGTTGAGCTGCGACTGGGCGCGCTGCACAGAAGCCTCGGCAGCGAGGCAGTTTTCCATGTATTTCAGGGCTTCCCGCACTGTTTCCGGGTCAAGGTCGGTGCCGAGGCCAAGATCATGCAGGCAGGCTGTCCATTGCGAGCGCGCTTCGTTGAGCCGCTCCTGCGCCTGACGCAGTTCTGCGCTGGCTTCCGCCTGACGGGTGCGGGCGCGGTTGAGTTCGCTCTGCGAATTTTGCAGCGCGGCTTCGGCCTTGATGCGCAGTTCGCGGGCGGCATCGGCTTCGCGGCAGGATTCCAGCACCTGCCGCACAGCCTCCGCTAGTGAATCTGAATCCGCGTTGGCGGGCAGGCGTTCAGCCACGGCAGGCACCAGACGCATGCGGGCCTCTGTCTGACGCAGGTCGTCATCCAGGGTTTGCAGTTCCGCATCGGCGGCGGCAACGCCGCCAAAGGCGAGCCGGGCTGATTCGGCCCGGGCAAAAAAGGCAGCCGCACCCTCGGGCGAGGGCACATTGGCCACATGCAGAGCCAGCATAAATTCGTGCCAGCGGCGGCGGGTTTGCTGCACAATACCTTCAACCTCGGAGCGCACGGCCTGCCGCTTGCTAACTTCCGTGCGGGCAAGGTCCATGGCGTGTTTCAGTTCGTCCATGTCCTTGCGGGCGCGTTCTTCTTCAAAACATTGCTCGCGTTCGTGCTCAAGCAGCACTTCCCTTGCTTCAAGCGTCACCAGATCCATGCTCTGCACGCCAGCGGCGGCGCAAAGCTGGCTGGCCTGTTCGTCCAGTTCCGCCACATGGGCCGCGCACGAATCGCGTCTGCCCTGAAGTTGCAGATGTTCCATCTGGCGGCGTTTTGCCTCCGCCCCGGTGTGCGGTACGCCGCCAGCCATAAAGCCAACGCCGCAGAGAAGCAGAAGATAGCCGGACCACAGGCTCACAGGCAGTTCAATGCCCGGCGAAAGTTCAATGCTCGTAATGCCCATGCGCCAGTAGGCCAGCAGCATGCCCGCGCCGCCAAGAAAGAAAGCAAGGCCCAGAATCAGCAGCGGCAGGTTTTTTACCCTTGTGACGGGCGGCTCGTTGCCGATGCGGGCGCTGAGTTCTTCCAGCCGCTCGCGCTCCGTGCCCAAGGTGGCGGAAAGGGCGCGCAGCTTGCGCAGGGCAAGGGTTTGCCCGTCCAGATCCTCGCGGGTGGGGCCGTTTATGTGGCGCTGTTCTTCGCGCAGGGCTTCCACGCGGCCCTTAACTGCGGCAACCTGTTCCTCCGCCTGGCGCACGTCCTGCGCGGCATCGTCCGCCTGACGCATTTTTCCCTGCACATCAGCGGCGAGGGCGAGGGCTTCTTCCTGCCGCGAAAGGAGAGAATCAAGCAGGGTTTCTGCCTGAGCGCCGTCACTTGCGCCGTTGACCACCAGCCGCAGCGGATTGAAAGCTCTGGAAAATGTTGTTTTTGCTTCGTTCACCGCACGTTGGCGCAGGGGGCGCTGGCGGCGGGCTTCTTCCTGCCGGGCAAGGGCCTGACGCAGGTTGTCGCGGGCATCGTCATCCAGCGCGGCGGGGGGGCGGGCAGCAGATCAAGGGCGGCAGTGTTGGAGGCCACTTCGCGTTCTGCGTTTTCCACTTCGCGGTTGCTCTGGGTGAGGCTGTCCACGGCGGCCTGATGGGCCGAGGCTGCGGCGCGCATTTCCCGCCCCTGGCGTTCAATGTCCTCGCGGGCAAAGAGGGAGCGGTCAGTGGCCCGGATGCGGTCGCACGACCAGTCCGGCCCGAGGCGCGAGAGTTCGCGGGTGAGGTCTTCCTGCGCGCGCAGCAGGGCTTCTTCCTGCGCTGGCAGGGCGCTCAATGCCTGCCGGAAGCCACTTTTGCGTTCGGCCATGCGGCGCAGGGCGGGCAGAGCCTCCAGCAGGGGATAATTGATCTCAAGTTCGTCACGCCGCTGGCGCAGCCGGGTGAGTTTTTCCATCTGCGCGGCCCATTGCCGCTCGCAGCCCTCGCGGGCCTCCTGCGCGCGGGCAAGGCGTTCCATGCCGTTTTCGGGAAAGGTGGCGCTTATGGGGTCAAGACGCTCAAGGCGAGCGCCCGCCATGCGCCATTCGTTCCACTGTAACCACACGCCAAGGCGGCGTTCAAGGATGCGGCGTTCTTCTTCGAGCTGGAGTTTGCGGTGGCGCAGGTTTGCCAGATCATCGCGCTTTGCGGCGAGGTCCATTGCCATGCTGTCGTACCCGGCGCATTCCTGCTCCAGTTCAACCTTGCGTTGCCGCAGCTCGGCAAGCTGGCGCAGGGCGGCGTTGAGGGCGGGCTTGCTGCCGCCGCTCTTGAAAATTTCATCGGCCTGCTTGTCCAGCAGCTTGAGCGCCTCGCCGGGCGAACGCAGCCCCGGCCCGAAGCTTGCGCCGTACAGGGCGTTGCGCACGCCTTCGTCAGTGAGGCTGTTGAGGTCTTCAAGCTCTGTGAGGCTGAAGCCGAACACGTTGCGGTACACATCGCGGCTTACGCCGGAGAGCATCTGGCGCAGCATGTCCGGTTCCAGCGGTTTGCCCTCCGGGTCGGTGAGGGTGAGCACGCCACCGTTGCTGCCGGGCCGCCGGGTAAGGCGCAGAATGCCGCGGTCGTCCGAGCGCAGTTCCATGCTGCCGCCGGGCTGCCCGCCGCGCAGGGGGCCGGGAATACGCTTGTATTCCTTGTTGCGCGGGTCGGGATAGCCGATGAGCATGGTACGCAGAAATTCCAGGCAGGTGGATTTGCCCGCTTCGTTTTCACCCAGAAAAATGGAAAGCCCCGGCGAGAGATTTTCAACGCTCACATCAGAAAAAATACCGAAGCCGTCCATGTGGAAGGACTGGATATACATCAGCGTGCCTCCAGAAGATCCGTGCACAGGCGTTCGGCCTCTTCCAGAAGGGCTCGCATACGCGCATCATCGGGTTGGGTGAGAATATGGCGGAGCTGCCCGTGGTCATAAACCTGTTTCAGCGCCGGGGTTGCCACATCGTGCAGAGCGTCGCTGCTTTGCGCCATGCGCTCGGCCAGCCGCAGGGTTTCGCCAAGCAGGTCTTCACGTTGCAGATACTGGGCACGGTCTATGGCGGGGCTTGTTTCCGCCACCATGTCCTTGATCCACACGCTGGGGGTGCCTGTTTGCAGGTGCGCCAGCCGTTCGGCAAGGTCTTCCTGATTGGGGGCATCGCGCAGGGCGGCGTCAAGCGGGGTGCGCCCGCGCAAAACCACACGGGCCATCAGGGCCTCGCAGCCGGGGTCAGTAGCTTCTGCGGCCTCTTCCAGCGCGCAGGTCATTCTGTTTTCCACCTCGTTGAGGTGGGTCACATCATCAAGCTCAACCTGCACCCTGGCCCACTGCACGGGGCCCAGGCGAACAAAATCCTCGTTGCAGGCAAAGCCGCCGCCCGGTTGCGGGCTTGCCGTCACCCGCAGGCAGCCGCGCGGCCCCGGCTCGTTGACGTGCAGGCCCTGAGCGTTGCCGCTGTAGGCGATAAAAGGGGCGGCGCAAAGTGTGGCCCGCTCGTGCACATGGCCCAGCGCCCATGCGTCAAGCCCTGTATTTTTGAGATCGTCCAGCGAGCAGGGGGCGTAGCGGTCGGCCTTGCTCTGCCCTTCGACCGTGCAGTGCAGAACGCCAAGCTGAAAGCAGTCATGGTTCTGGTCGCGCCGGAACAGGCGGGCCAGGTTGCGGCCTTCCTTGATCCTGGCGTGGCTGATGCCGTGCACCACAGCCACGACCTTGCCGTCTTTTTCAACCGTGTGGCTTTCGGCATCCGGCCCGAAAACAGTGACGTTGTCAGGCCACTGCACAGCCGCCAGTCGTGAGGAAAGGGGATCGTGATTGCCGTGCGCCAGAAAAACGCGCACTCCGGCATCACGCAGGCGGCGGCAGCCGTCGCACAGCTTGAGCTGTGCTTTGACGCTGTGGTTTTCCTCATTATACACGTCGCCAGCCAGTATGAGAAAATCCGGCTTGTCTGATTCACAAAGCCGGAAGAGGCGGTCCATGGCCTTGAAGGTGGCCTCTTGCAGCAGACGTGCCAGATGCCCCCCCTGCGCCGCCGTGCGGGAAAGCCCCTGAAATGGCGTGTCCAGATGCAGATCGGCGGCGTGAATATAGCGGATGCCGTCCATGTAAAAGCCTCGTTTATGGATTTGTAGGGAAATATTGCTGAAATCTAGACTTTTTCAAAATAAATGACAAGCGCAACGGCCAATTACGCCATTGCTTCAGACATGACAGCGCAGTTACAACAGTGCGTCAGAAATTTTATGCTGCAAGTACAAGTGGATGGAAAAACAGATGGAGCAGGGGGAGGAGGGGCAGAAAAAAGCCAGACCGCCGCTGTGCCGGAGGTCTGGCCCTGGAGTTGCGCTGAAAAAGCGGCTTGCCGCTTTTATTCCTGCACTGCGGGGTTGCCGTGCACAGGCAGGGAACCGTTGCGGATAAAGTGATCCACAAGGCCGAAAACCGTTTCATTGCCGCAAAAGCATCCTGCGGCTATGGCCGCCTTGTAGGCAGGCAGGTTTGCCTCAAAGCGCTGGAGCAGTTCCGGTTCCAACGTGTGCATGTCGGCCTGCATGCCGTAGTTCAGGCGCTCGATGTAGAGCGCGTTGAAGCGTTGTTCCACCATGGCCTTGAGGGGCAGGGTGAGTATGGGTTTGCCCAGGTGCAGGGCCTCCCCCATGAGGGTATGCCCGCCGCCCTGAATAACGTAGGAGCAGCCCTCCAGCAGCCGCAGAAAGCCTTCTTCGCTCTTGCGCATGAAGATAACGTTGTCCTCCTGCCCTTCGGTACGGTCGTATCCGAAGACGTAGCAGGTCTTGCGCGTGGCGGCGCGCAAAAAGTCCACCAGTTTGCGGTGGGTGGAATTGCTCTGGTACACGAGCACATGGCCGTCATCGCGCGGGTTGAGCGCAAGCACGCTGTCGCGCAGAATGGGCGGGGCCACGCGCGCCTTGTACTGTGGCAGCACAGGCGGCGAATAGAATGATATGATGAGGTTTTCCGCCGTGGGGCGGAAGAGATAACGCGGGGTGAGGCCCTGCACAAAGGTATCCCACCACATGTTGGGCGGCAGGTTGTGCTGGCAGCAGGTGATGATATGTTGATGGTCGAGGGTCAGGCAGGGCAGCCCGGCCTTTTCGGCGGCGCGCGGCACAAAATATTCCAGATCGGTCATGCAGACATCGGGCCGGAATTCATCAATGAGGCGCGACACCTGATCAATATAACGCTGCCTGTGCCACAGCAGGGGCAGGGCCCGGCTGATGGTGGCGGCCATGTCCACCTTGTAGTCCTTGAACACCGTGCCCAGGTTGGGCAGTCGGCGCACGGGAAATTCCGGCTCAAGAATTTTTGGGGCGTCGTCGTCCGCCACAAAAAGAAATTCGTGCCGTGAAAGGCGGCGGGCTATGGTCAGGCCGCGCATGGCGTGCCCGTGGCCTGTGCCGTGAATGCCGTAAAGTACGCGCGCCATGGTTCTCCTTTATGCCTGCCGCAGAATAGGCGGCGGGTTTGCGGCGGCAAGCCTACCAATGCACGGCAGTAGCGTCAATTACTCGTCTTGACGCACAGGGGCCTGTTATCTACCATCACGCATTCATTGCTGTCTGTCACATCTGATTGCGGGGCGCAGCAGCGCCAGCGGAGCATACATGCACGAGCCCAGCACCGGGGCGAGCCCGCAGGGGCCGCTCTGCAACGTGACCATCCCGGTTTTTAACAGGCCTGCGGCCACGGAGCGCGCCATCCGCGCCCTGGCAGCCACCTCGCGCGAGGTGCCGTTCCATATTACGGTTGTGGACAATGGCAGCGAGCCGGAGCTTGTAAAAAAACTGCTGGCCTTGCGGGCAGAGGGCTTGATCGACCATCTTTTTTTGCTGCCGCGCAATATGGGCGTGGCCTGCGCAGCCAATGTGGGCTGGCAGCTTGTGCCCGCGCCGCTGTACATGAAGCTGGATAACGATACCGCCTTGTGCGCAAGCACTGGCTGCGCGACCTGCTGGCCCTGTGGAGCCACGGGCAGCCGCTCTCCAATCTTGGCGGCGCGTTTAACCGCGAAATGCTGCGAAAAACTCCCGGCAGCCTGCAAACCCCGCACGGCGAGCTTGGGTTGTGCGTGGGCAACCTGCCCGGTCAGGCCGTGCTTGTGCCGCAGACTGTTTCTGAAAAACTGGGTTTCTGGAATGAGGAATACGGCCTCTACGGCGGCGAGGATGGCGATTACGGCCTGCGCATGCAGGCGGCGGGCCTGCCGCAGTACTATTACCTTGGGCCCGAGTATTTTGAAAATATCAGGGAAGACGATGATGCGCGCGAAACCTATGCCGCACGCGGTATAGACAAGCGCAGACTGCACCGCGAGCTGGTGGTCAGGGATAACCTGTGCATGGGCAAGCTGTTCATGAATAAAATTCTCTACCTTTCCGGCCTGCGCTCTCTTGCGCCGCTACAGCGCTATGCTGTAGACGATGTGGACGGGCAGGGCCGGGTACGGCTGACCGAGCGTAAGGAATACAAGGAATTTCAGCGCGATCTTGCGCAGGTGGCCGCAGGGCTGAACGCCCGTTTTCGGGATTATGTCATGTCCTACAAGCTGGATGCGCCTACGGCGGACGCCATGCGGCAGGTGCTTGAAAAACACGCGCAGGCAACAAAAATTGACAAGGGGCTGTGATGAACGCACGTAAAGTCAGAGAAGACCTGGGCCGCGCCAAGGCCTGTTGCGCGCGCCGCGATACGGAACGGGCGCTCTTTCTAACCATTTCGGCTCTCAAGGAGCTGGGCGGCCAGAGCGCTCCGCTTGATCTGCGCGGCGATTTTCGAGCCGCAGTGGCGGATCTGGCTGTTGATCCGGAGCTGAAAGCCGCCGGAGCGCCAGCCTTTGTCTATACTCCCGGTGCGGAAAAAGATCTGCTCCAGCTTCTCTCGCAGCTTTACCGCTCCCTGAAAGGGCAGGAAAAAGAAGAGGAATATCAGGCGGCCTTGCAGCGCAAGCTGAACCTTGACCACGGCTTCAGCGACGGCAAAAAGTTTCTGGCAGAGGGTAAGCCTTCAGAGGCTGATGCATGTTTTGCCGAGGCCCTCAAACACTACAAGGACGAAAAGGCCATCTTTGGCATGATGGCCCGGGCCATGATGGATGCGGGCGAATATGTGCGCGCCATCGGGCATGCGCGGGCCGGCCTCAAGGAATTGCCGGACGATGCGGAACTGACGCGCATTGTGGAGGAGTGCACCCGCCTGCGTCAGTAAATCTTTCGGCGTATTTTTTGCAACGTTCTGACGAAAACTTGGCGGCGGCAAAAGCTGCCGCAGGGAGTCGTCATGAACGGTCACAATCACGTAAGGTCAGTTCCCTATATGGCATTGAGCGCGGCGCTCTTTGGCTGCGCACTGTTCTTTGCCGTTACCCTCTGGCGCGGCGAAAGCATGGGTGAAAGCGGACAGTTTGCCTATACCCCAGGTTTTGATGTGCGGGCGGATGTGGTCAATTCCGTGCGGGTTGTGCCGCTTGCGGGAACAGCCCTGCGCAGCCCCAGCGTGAACGCGGATAAATCCGCGGCTGTTTCCCTGGCCTACTAGGCTGTTTTTATTTTGAAAAGTTGGATTGCCTCTCAGTAGTAGCGGGCGGCCATTTTTTTGTGTATACTTTACCACCTTTTTTGATCTTGTTCTTTCAGCGGTCATTCTGCTGGAGGGCTGACGTGTCGCGCGTAGTTCTGAAAAGGAGATACAGAAGTGTATTTCTGGTCCGTTCTTTCTATCCATATCTGAAGATCACTAATCGGGAACGGTTCTTCCCTTTGTTTCAGATTGCAATTACCTGTAATTTTTACCGTATTGCTTGTAAAACATAGTAATTTGCCATGTTATATTGACTTTGTTTCAGAATGTGCCTACATTGTACAAGATGCCCGATTAGAATGGATGAAAAGCCCTATTGTTCTCGTCACTGTAGTGCCATGTTTAACTTCCTTATTTCTCCATAATATTAGTGAGTTACTGACCGATACTTTTTGTTCGGCAATAACATCACGCATTCTTTAAAGGACATGTTTGCGTTATGAATTGGGACTGGGACAAACTTCAGGAAAAAAGACAGAAGCAGGGTTCTAACCCTCCGCCCCGACCTCCTCAGGATGTGGATTCTGACGATATGGGGCAGGAAGAAGAAACCCCTCGTGCCAGGCGCACCCCTTTTAACAACGGCCGTGGCCCCGGTGGCGAAAACCCTTTTTCCAAAATAGCCCGCATGCGCTTTCCCAACGGAAGGGCGGCTGGCCTTGTGGGTTTTGCCATTGTGGTTCTGTGGCTTCTCTCGGGTATTTATATTGTTAATCCCGATGAACAGGGCGTTGTGCTGCGTTTTGGCAAGTATGACCGCACCGAAGGGCCCGGCCCGCACTACGCGTGGCCTGTTCCCATTGAATCAGTATACAAGCCGCAGGTGACGCAGGTTTTGCGCAGCGAGGTGGGCTTCCGCTCCGTTGGGCAGGCGGCCACCTTCCAGCAGGGGCAGTTGCGCACTATTCCGGAGGAAGCCTCCATGCTCACGGGCGATGAAAACATCGTCAACGTGCAGTTCAGTGTGCAATACAAGATCAGCGACCCTGTGGACTACCTTTTTAACGTTACCGCGCCCGCAGCGTTGGTGCGCAATGCCGCAGAGGCGGCCATGCGCGAGGTCATCGGCAACAGCCAGATCGACTCTGCCATTACCGATGGCAAGCTGAAAATTCAGAGCGAGGCCACCCAGTTGCTGCAAACCGTGCTTGACCGCTACGGTGCGGGCATACAGGTGCTGGCCGTGCAGTTGCAGGATGTGCACCCCCCGCACGAAGTTATTGACGCGTTCAAAGATGTGGCCAGCGCCCGTGAGGATAAAAGCCGCATCATTAACGAGGCCGAGGCCTACCGCAACGAGCTGCTGCCCAAGGCCAGGGGCCAGGCTGCCGCCATGGGCAACGAGGCCGCTGCCTATAGCGCAACGCGCGTGCGTAACGCCGAGGGTGATGCCTCCCGTTTTGAAGCCCTGCGCATAGAGCACGACAAGGCCCCCAAGGTCACGGAACAGCGCCTCTATTTTGAAGCAGTAGAAGACATTCTTTCCAACGCGAACGAAAAGGTGCTTATGGACAATCCGGCTGCTGGCCGTGCGCTGCCCTATCTCACCTTGCCTGGTCTCGGCGCTCCTGCTTCGCCCAAGACGCTGGAGAAGAAATAATGAGTAAAAATCCTCTGGTGCTGATTCTTGTTGCTCTGGTACTGCTTATCGTTGTTACCCAGGGATTCTTTACCGTTCACCAGACCCAGAAGGCTCTGGTATTGCAGCTGGGCGAACCGCTTTCGCGCGTGTACGGGCCTGGCCTGCATTTTAAAATTCCTTTTATCCAGAACGTGGTCTATTTCGATGCCCGTGTTCTGGACTATGAAGCGCGCTCCCGAGAGGCCTTTACCGTAGATAAAAAGGCCATTGTTCTTGATAACTATGCGCGCTGGAAGATCATTGATCCCCTGCAGTTTTACCGCACCATGCGTTCCATTCCCGGAGCGCAGGCGCGGCTGGACGACGTTGTCTATTCACAACTGCGGGCACTTGTGGGTGCGTATACCCTTACAGAGGTCGTGTCCTCCCACAGGGCGGCCATCATGAAGGAAGTGACCAACAAGGTTTCCGACCTCATGCATGGCTACGGAGTCGAGGTGCTGGATGTGCGCATCAAGCGTACAGACCTGCCACCTGAAAACCAGCGTGCGATTTTTGGACGCATGCGGGCCGAACGTGAACGGCAGGCAAAGCAGTACCGTTCGGAAGGTGAAGAGGAGTCGACGCGTATCCGTTCCGATGCCGACCGCCAGCGCGCGGTTATTCTGGCAGAGGCGGCGCGCGCCGCGCAGATTGAACGAGGACAGGGCGATGCCAAAGCGGCGTCAGTTTACGCCCAGGCCTATAACAAGGCCCCTCAGTTCTATGCGTATCAACGCTGGCTTGACGCCATGCGTAAATCGCTAAAAGAGAACAGCAAGCTGGTGCTTTCCAACGAAACGCCGCTGCTTAATCAGCAACATTGATGCGTGGTTTTCCACGCCAGGAGTCAAAGAGTTATGCCCGGTTTTGCAGAGATATATGAACGCATCAAGTTGGCCACCAACAGCCGCACGCAGGTTGAGCTGGCCGAGGTTCTGGACATCCGTCAGTCCAGTATTTCCGATGCGAAACGGCGCAATTCCGTGCCCGGTGACTGGTTCATGAAGCTTTTCGAGAAGTTTGGGCTGAACCCTGACTGGCTCAAGCAGGGTGTAGGCCCCATGTACTTGCGCACCGAGCAGGGTTATGTGCCTGAAGACGCACCGGCCTCCCTTGCCGAGACTGCTGCCCACTATGGCGACGCCATGGCCCGTGGCGGCATCCACTCCGTGTATGACGCCAAGTGCGTCTACAATGATGATGCCCCCCGTCCTGCTCTGGCTCTGGCGGGCAAGATATCGCTGCCGCTTTCACTCACCCGTGACGGCCTGCAGGTGCTGCGGGTGCGCGGCGCCAACATGGCCCCCCTTATCTCGGAAGGGGCGCATGTGGGTGTGGATACAATGGATACGGATGTGGTGTCTGGCCGCATCTATGCCATCTTTGCTCCCAATGAGGGCGTCGTGCTGCGCAGGGTGTTTTTGAACAGCACCCAGGATGGCTACGTGCTGCGTTCCGAGGCTGCAAGCTTCCCCGAAACCCAGTTGGCTGCGGGCCTGCTTGCCAAGCGCATGCTTGGCCGCGTGGCGTGGGTGTTGCAGGAAGTGTAGAAAAATGATGCTGCAACCGGCTTTTGCCGTTCATTCGTTTTGCCGAAGAGCCTGGTCGGTATGTGGTCTTGCGGGCTGTCTGCTGCTGTGCGCCTGTAGCGGCGCACAGACAGCGGCCTCACGCGGTGGGGACGGTATTACATCATATGATTTGCCGTCCTCTCCTGCTGCAAGCCAGCCTTCCTACAGCCCGGCTGGGGCACCCCCTGCCGCTCCGTCAAACACGGCGCAGGGCTACGCGACCCCTAATTATTCCGGCGGGTATGCGGGCGGCAGCAACGGTGCGGGCACTACAGCGGCCCCAAGCTATGGCGAGCCGCAAAGTCAGGCTCCAGGCTATGCCGCGCCAGCTCCAACATATGCGCCCTCGCCAGCGCCAACATATGCCCCGTCATATCAGCAAAGCCAGCCGCAACCAGCGGCAGGCTCCGCTGCCATTGCTCCCGCATGGCGGCCCCTGGCAGATCGGCTTGCAGCTGACGGGCTTTCCGGCCCGAGGGTGGACGCCCTGCTGGCTACACTCAGCGCCACGCCCACGCAGTCGCCCATGGGCAGAAAAATGCGTGAGCTGTATAACCGCAAATTTTTCCCCAAGCCGCCTTCCACCGCACCTGCGGCCCTGTATTACAAGGGCGTGCTGACCGATGCCAATGTGCAGTTGTGCCGCCAGTTTGTGGCGCAGAACAAGCGCGCCTTTGATCAGGCCGAGGCCCGTTTTGGCGTGCCTTCATCCATAGCTGTATCCCTGCTGTTTGTGGAAACCCGCCTTGGCAAGGTGCTGGCCGACGTGCCGGAAAACGCCTTTTACACGCTTGCCAGTATGTCGGTAACGCGTCAGCCCTCTGATATCCCTGACTGGCTGCCGCGCATGCCCGGCTATCAGGAGCACCTCGACTGGTTTGCCGAAATCATGCCCAAACGGGCGGATTGGGCCTACAAGGAAGTAAAGGCCCTGGTGGAGCACATGTTGCGCGACAATATTGATCCGCACCATCTGCCGAGCTCCATTTACGGAGCTGTGGGTCTGTGCCAGTTCATGCCCTCCAATATTGCCACGTACGGCGCGGACGGCGACGGCGATGGCAAGGTTGATCTGTTCACCATCCCCGATGCTGTGGCAAGTCTTTCCAACTATCTCGCCAAACATGGCTGGAAGCCCGGTCTGCCGCGCGCAAGGCAGCATCAGATACTTATGGCCTACAACCATGCCGCCATCTACGCCAACACCATTTTGGCCCTGTCAGACATGATCAACGGCGCGCCTTCGCCAGAGGCGTCGGCCAAGCCCGCCCCTGCCACTGCGGGCAAGCCTGCTCCAGCAAAAACTGGCAAGGCCGCTCCGGCCAAGGCTGCCAAACCTGCTGCGGCCAAACCGGCGAGCAAAGCTCCCAAGCCGGTTAAGCCCACAAACTGACGGTTTTAATTTATCGATACATCATCCCGCTGTCCTTTGGTCAGCGGGATGTTTTTTTGCCTGTGGCAAAACACGCACGGTCAGACATTAATACCGGGCTGTTGCCCGATCCGGACAGGTATGGCTGGAATCCGGGCTGCTTCTGCTGCCGATTGAATGCGACGCAGGGCAATCTTGCCATCCCTTTATTGCGGTGGCATACTTTGAGGATGAACACCAATTCCGGCGCGCAGCCCCCTCTGAAAGAAAGCAACCGGCCTCTGGCCGACCTGCCTCCCTTGCCATCGCTTTGCAGCGCGGGCGCTCTGCGGCCCGTACCCAGTGAAGCCGCATGCCTGGCCCTGTGGGACAAATACGGCATGCTGCCGAACATTCGGCGGCATTCCTTGCTGGTGGCGCACGTGGCAGCCATGCTGGCCCAGCGGGCGGCAGACAGGGGCTTTGCCGTGCGCGTTCCCGAGGTTCGCGCTGGCGGCCTTTTGCACGATATTGCCAAGACCTACTGCGTCAAGCACGGCGGCAGCCACGCGCAGGTAGGCGCGGCCTGGACTGTGGCTGAAACGGGTAATTATGCCATTGCACAGGGCGTGATGATGCATGTGTGGTGGCCGTGGGCCTTGCCGCAGGGGCCGGGAATCTGTTCACTGCCTTTTTTTGTGATCTATGCCGACAAGCGCATCAGGCATGATGCCTGCGTGACGCTTGAAGAACGCTACGAAGACCTGCTTGAGCGCTATGGCCGTACCGAGGCTGCGCGCGAGGGCATTGGCGTTGCCTACAGACAGGGAAAAAATATTGAAAGCGCCCTTGAGGCGCAGCTGGGATGGGCCTTACATGAAAATTCTTTTGATTGCGGGCGGGTGGTCCACTGAGCGTGAAGTTTCGCTCAACGGGGCGCGCGCCATGCAGGAGGCGCTTGCGCAACGCGGCCATTCGGTAACGTTTTTTGACCTGCTTTCGGGCTTCGACTGCCTGCTTGAGACAGCAGCAGCGCACGATTTTGCCCTCATCAACCTGCACGGCGCACCCGGCGAGGACGGCCTTGTGCAGGCCATGCTTGAGCGGGTGGGCTGCCCATACCAGGGTTCCGGCCCTGCGGGGTCTTTTCTGGCGCTCAACAAGAGTGCTGCCAAGCAGATATTCCGGCAGGCGGGCCTGCCCACGGCAGACTGGGAATTTTTGCCTTGCGCCCCCGAGGCTGGCTGGCAGCCTCGCTTGCCCTATCCGCTCTTTGTCAAAAGCAATACGGGCGGGTCTTCGCTGCGCATGGGCCGCGCCAGCAACCGGGCCGAGCTTGACGCTGTGCTGGCATCCATTTTTGCCGCTGGCGACGAGGTCATCATGGAACCCGTGCTCGCAGGGCGGGAAGTAACTTGCGGCATTCTGGGCGAGGAAGCCCTGCCGCCCATTCTTATTGAGCCTGTGGCTGGCGATTTTTTTGACTATGAAAGCAAGTACGCCAAGGACGGGGCGCGCGAGATATGCCCCGCGCCCATCAGCGAAGCGCTGACCTCCCGCGTGCAGGAGCTTGCACTTGCAGCGCACAAGGCTCTTGGCCTGAGCGGCTATAGCCGGGCCGATTTTATTCTTGGCCCGGACGACAGCCTGACCATTCTTGAGGTAAACACCCTGCCGGGCATGACGGCCACCAGCCTTGTGCCGCGCGAGGCCCGTACTGTGGGCATGGATTTTGGCCAGCTGCTTGAGCGCCTTATAGAGCTTGGCATGGCCGGGCAGGCTCGCGGCTGACAACCTGGATTGCCGATGTTGAAGGGCAAGGGAGTTTCAATGTCTGAAGCGTTGTCCCATCCAGCCGGTTTGGTTGACCAGCGGCATAAACGACATGCGCGTTTTGTGCCCATTGATTTGGGCACATGGCCAAGACGCCAGTACTTTGACTACTATTTCAATAAAATAAAGTGCCGCTACTCCATTACGGCGCAGGTGGACATAACCGGCTTGATGCAGGCGCGCGAGGGGCGCAGGTTTTTTCCCTGCCTGCTTTATCTGCTTATGGCCGCTGTCAACGGAGAGTCGACCCCAGCAGAGAGCTGCTCCGACACACCGGCGGCTAAGGACGAACACAGCCGGAGCAGCGTGCAGATGCCCTTGCCATTGCCGGAAGGCGGCTGGCCGGGCAAGGATGTGAGCCGTACCTTTCGCCTGTCGATGGACGCGGAGGGCAATCTTGGCTGGTGGACGTTCTGCAACCCGGTTTATACGCTGTTTCATCAGAGCGATTGCAGCTTTTCTGATGTATGGAGCGAATGGACTGCGGATTTTTCCACATTTTATTCCCGCGTGCTGGAAGACATGGCACGTTATGGCGGCGTAACCGGGGTAACGGCACGCCCGGACAAGCCCGGCAACTTTTGTTCCATATCCTCGTTGCCCTGGCTTTCATTTACTTCTTTTGCACAGGATACGTACGCAGAATCCCGCATGTTTTTTCCTCTGCTACGCGCAGGCAAACACTATGAGCAGAGCGGCAGAACGCTGCTGCCGCTGTCTGTCTGCGTGCACCATGCAGTGGCTGACGGGTTTCACACCTCGTGGCTGTTCTGCCGCGTGCAACACCTCGCGAACGTGGCCAAGCTCTGGCTGCGCTGAGCGGCTGGCACTGCCACTACTCCTTTGGGCCAGCCCCTTTGCGGAATTTTTGTCACAAGCCGCCCCTGGCTCAGTGATAAACCACTTTTTTTATCCGGTTGGGTTCATGACGCACAGCAAAACTCTGACAGGTCACATGGCGGCGCTGTTCTGCATTATCGTGTGGGGCACTACATTTATTTCCACAAAGGTTCTGCTGCGCGCTTTTACGCCTGTGGAAATTCTTTTTTTCCGCTTTTTGCTGGGCTATGCGGCCTTGTGGCTTGCCTGCCCGCGCTTGCTGCGCATTACGGACAAACGGCAGGAGGTGTTGTTCGCCTTAGCTGGGCTGTGTGGCGTGACACTCTATTTTCTGCTTGAGAATATTGCCCTTACCTACACGTTTGCCTCAAATGTGGGCGTGATTGTGGCCATATCGCCGTTTTTTGCAGGTTTGCTGGCCTTCTGGCTGCTGCGGGCCGAGCGTCCGGGGCTGAACTTCTTTTTGGGCTTTGTGGCTGCCATGCTGGGCATTGGCCTCATCAGCTTTAGCGGCAGCACGCAACTGCGTCTCAATCCTCTTGGGGATGTACTTGCCGTGCTGGCCGGGCTTTCGTGGGCCGGGTATTCCATTTTGACGCGCAAGCTCATGGCCTTTGGCTATAACAGCCTGATGGTCACAAGACGCTGTTTTTTTTACGGCCTGCTGTTCATGCTGCCTTGCCTGCCGTTTATGGAATTCCATCTGGGGCTGGAGCGTCTGGAAAATCCGGTTAACAGCCTCAACCTGCTGTTTCTGGGGTTGGGGGCGTCCGCCCTGTGTTTTGTGGCCTGGACATTTGCCATACAGCGGCTTGGTGCTGTCAAAAGCTGCGTGTACATCTATCTTGTTCCCGTTGTCACGGTGGTTACTGCTGTTCTGGTGCTGCATGAGCGGATTACCTGGATGGCGGCGCTTGGAACAGCCCTGACGCTGGTTGGATTGGGCATTTCTGAAATGCGCAATTTGAGCCTGATGAAAAAGGCGGAGCAGCTGGGCAAGTGACAGAAACGCGTTGTTGCGCCTCGTTGACGTACAGGTTTGGTAGCTTTCACGCGTGGGGATACGGTCGCCGTATCCCCGCTTTTCGTTGCAGTATGCTGCAACTGGCTCAAGCAACTTACTGGAAAATTGCGGACGCAGTATGCACTTTCCCAAAAAAGAGGCGGAATTCAAGTTGGTCAAGCGTGAATACCCTACAGGATAAAGCCAGGTTGTTTGAGTATTGATCTCGCAGTATATTAAAACGGGAGTTGCGGAATGACAAAAAGTCGCATATCACAACAGCCCGGCCTATTCTCATAGCGGTGATATACATTGCTATGGTGGTGAGATGCTGCTCAAATAGCCGGGACATGCCTTGCGGTGGCATGTGCGCGGAATGTGGCGTCTTATTGCAAATTTTCTTCAACTCACTAAATATTTTAAGAAAATTAGAGTGTGTATGGAAAGTCTTATTGGCGTATTGCAACAGATTCAGGAAATTGTCTGGGGCCCCCCAACCATGATCCTTCTCCTGATTACCGGGTTTTATTATACTCTCCGGTTGGGATTTCTTCAGTTTATCCATCTCCCCAAAGCCATCCGCTATATTTTTGAAAAAGAGGAAGGCAGTGTGGGCGATGTCTCCGCATTTGCTTCACTTTGCACGGCTCTGGCAGCAACCATCGGAACAGGCAGTATCGTTGGTGTGGCCACCGCCCTGCGAGTGGGTGGACCCGGTGCATTGTTCTGGATGTGGGTTTCAGCCATTCTTGGTATGGCCACAAAATATGCAGAAGGAGTGCTGGCCATCAAATACCGCTCCATAGACGAGAATGGCGAAGTGGCTGGCGGCCCCATGTACTACATCGAGCAAGGCATGGGCAGTAAATGGAAATGGCTTGCCAAACTATTTGCTTTTTTTGGCGCAGTCACAGCCCTGATGGGCTGCGGCACATTCCCGCAGGTCAATGCGATCACGGAATCGGTCAGCAATGCCTTTAGTGTGCCGATCCCGCTGGTGGGCGCAGTTGTGACCATTGCCACCGCCGCTGTTGTTCTTGGTGGCATCAAGTCCATTTCCAGCGTGGCTGAGTTCGTTGTGCCGCTGATGGCGGCCTTTTACGTTGCCGCTTCGGCCTATGTGCTGTTCAATCAGTCGGCGGCGCTTCCCGGAGCTTTTGTTCTGGTTGTGAAGTCTGCTTTTGAGCCGACTGCCGTGGCTGGCGGCGCAACCGGCGCTGTCATAGTTTCTGTAATGACCGCCATGCGCACCGGCATTGCCCGAGGTGTGTACACCAACGAAGCCGGGCTTGGCAGCGCCCCCATTGTGGTGGCCGCAGCCAAGTCTGATTCCGGCGTGCGGCAGGGCCTGATTGCCATGACTGGCGTTTTCTTCACGACTATTGTCATCTGTACCATGACGGGGCTGGTTATTATCACCTCTGGTTTGCTGGAAGGCTCAACGCTTGACGGCGGTATCCTTTCCAACGCCGCATTCAATGCTGGCATGTCTGGCGACATGGGAATGTATGTAGTCTCCATCGGGCTGGTATTCTTTTCTTTTACAACAATCATTGGCTGGAACTACTACGGCGAACGGTGCGTTGTGTATTTGACGGACGGGGTAAAATACGTAATGAGCTACAAAATACTGTATATTTTGTGCGTAGCTGTTGCCCCGTATCTGTCCATCAGGCCTATCTGGTATATGGCCGATATCACTAACGCCTGTATGGCCTTTCCCAACCTTATTGCACTGTTGGTGCTGAGCCCCATAGTCATAGCGGAAACAAAAAAGTATTTTCAATGAGCCAAGGCTGTTCGCAGGGGATCTGAAGGCGTAAAAAAGCCGGAAAATCTCCGGCTTGAACAGGTCTGTATGCATTTTTGAGGGCATTCCCGATTGCTGGTACAGACCGGCAACCAGGAATGCCCTTTTTCAGTTGATTGCAGCAGTGAGCGTTTTACAGCAGCACACCCAGTATCAGTGCCGCCCCGCTGATGAGATAGCATTTGCGCACCAGATGTCCGTGAGCGTCCAGCGGCAGCCAGTCGCCATCCCCGGCAAGGTGGATGCGGCGGCAAGCGGCCAGATAAAAGGGCAGGCCCGTCAGGCACAGTACAACCGGCCAGCCCGCAAGGCCCGCTGCCCACAGATTGCACAATAGCAGCCACACCAGCGGCCACCACAGGCGAAACAGCAGGAAGGATCCGGCTTTGCCCAGAGTATTGGCAAGGGTATGCTTGCCCGCCACCAGATCGATTTCGATTTCCGGCAGGCTCTGGTAGTACAGCACCCCCGCCACCATCAGGCCCACGGGCAATGCCAGCGCGAGGCTGCAAGGCTCAAAATGGCCCAGTAGCAGGGTGGCGCTGGCGCTCACCATGATAAAGCCCATGTTCAGGCACACAAAAACTTCGCCAAGGGCGCGGTGCCCGTAGCGGATGGGCGGCGCCACGTAAAAAACGGCGGAACCCACCGCGAATACGCTCAATGCCCAAAGCGCGGGCCGCAGGGCCGGGGCCAGCCCCAGAATGAGCAATCCACCCACGGCAAGCGTTGCCGGGGTGAGCAGAAGCAGAGCAATGGACAGTTGGCGCGGGCTGATAAGGCCGGACTGGATAACGCGTGAGCCGCCGATGTTGTCGCCGCCGTCCACGCCGAGAATATGGTCAAAGAGGTCGTTGGCCAGATTGGCAATGGTCAGGCCCATAAAGCAGCCAGCCAGCAGCAGGGCGTAGGTTGCCCACTGCCCGGGCCGGATGCCACCTTGCAGGCGAAAGGCCAGTGCCAGAGCCAGCGTAACCGGAATGGCCGCCGTAATGAAAAAAGGCGGGCGGCAGGCCTGCCACCACGCCCTTGCCTGTTGGCGGAAAGTAAGCTTTGGCGCGAGGGCAGGGCGGGGAACCCATGCCTCGCGCAAAAGATCGCCGCAGCGCATGTTATACGCCTCCTTCACTCCACGTGTAGGGGATGGAAGGGTCATCGGCGGGCAGTCGCTGCCCCTCGGTGGGATCGTGGGGGATGTCGGCGCAGTTGCAGATGAGCGCCGGGGCGTCACCCATAGCTGTAAAGCCGTACCACACGTTCACGGGGATGCGCAGCAGGCCGTAGTGTTCCGGTCTGCCCAGAGCCAGTTCGCACAAAACGCCGCGCGTTTCTGAGTCTGGCCTGTCGTCATACATCACGATTTTCAGCAGGCCGGAAGGCACGGCAAAGTGTTGGGTCTGGCGGGTGTGGCGCTTCCAGGCCTTGACGTGGCCGGGCAGCACCTCTGAAAAATAGATCTCGCCAAAGCCCTTGCTGAAGTCTGGCAACAGGGGCGAACCGGGGCGCAGCATGTGCAGCACCGGCCCGCCTTCTGTCGGAATGACCTTCAGGGGGTGCAGCAGTGCGCCTGCAATGCCAACATCCTGCGCAGTCATTTCCTCTGTATTCATTACTTTACCCACACCTGATTGCGTTGTTCGGCGGCGTTGACGTAGGCCGCGATCTGCCCAAGGGTGAAGTCGAGCATGTTCTGGGGCTGCTTGCCGTTCTGGCCCTGATAGAAGCAGTGGTACCATTCGGCAGTGTAGCGGATGGTTTCCTCAAAGGTGAGGGTGGCCTTCCAGCCCAGATGCGCCAGTGCTTTATCGCAGCAGAGCTTGAGCAGGGTGCATTCCTTCATGCCAGCCTGACCGTTCTTGTCCATTTCGCTGGTAAAGCCGGGCCAGTGCAGGGCAAGAGCGTCCACCACTTCGGCCACGGTATTGTTGACGTCTGCCGCAGGGCCGAAGTTGTAGGCCTGCCCGCGCAGGTTGAAAGGCTCGTTGAGGCCCAGCAGCAGGCGCGCGCCAAGCCACAGATAGCCGGAAAGAGGCTCCAGCACGAGCTGCCAGGGGCGCGTGGCCCATGGGCTGCGGATCTGCACCGGCTGCCCGGCGGCCCATGCGCGGGCGCAGTCGGGCACAATACGATCCTGTGCCCAGTCGCCGCCGCCGATCACATTGCCGGCGCGCACTGTGGCGCAGGCTGGGCCATCCTTGAAAAAGCTTTCAAAATAGGAGTGGGCGATGATCTCCGCGCAGCCCTTGGAGGCGGAGTAGGGGTCGTGCCCGCCGAGGTGGTCGGTTTCGCGATAACCCCAGACCCATTCATCGTTGCGGTAGCATTTATCGGAAGTAATCATGATGACGGCCTGCACATCGGGGCAGGCGCGCACAGCCTCAAGCACGTTGAGGGTGCCCATCATGTTGGCTTCAAAGGTCAGGGCCGGGTCGTCGTACGACTTGCGCACCAGCGCCTGCGCCGCAAGGTGGAAGACCACATCGGGGCGGAACTGGCGCATGGCCTTGATCATGCTTTCGCGGTCGCGGATGTCGCCGCGCACGTCAGCCTCGAGGTGCGCGCAAAGATCCATGGCGGCGTAGTGCGAGGGCGTGGTGGGCACGCAGTCGGAAAAACCGCCGACCACTGCGCCCATCTGGGTCAGCCATGCCGCAAGCCATGAGCCTTTGAATCCCGTGTGTCCGGTTACAAAGACCCGGCGTCCTTTATATGCGTTGGCAAACATGTTGGTTCCTCGTTGGGTTTTCGCGCGTTGGCTGACGCGGAAAGGGGATGTGCAGCCTGTGAAGCAGGCTTCGGCTACGGGTAGGCCGCAGCCGAAGCTGTAAGTACGTGTTGCGGAGAGCCGTTTAGACCCAGAAGGCCTTGCCCGCGTCCCACATCTCGTTGAGCTTGATGGAGTCGCGCAGCGTGTCCATGCACTGCCACTGGCCGGGGTGCGGATACATGGAAAGCTGCCCCTCCGCCGCCAGCCGCTGCAAGGGTTCTTTTTCCAGATCGCAGGCTTCATCCTCGGTGAGGTAGTCAAGAAATTCGCGCTTGAATACGAAAAATCCGCAGTTGATAAATTCGTCCAGCACGGGTTTTTCTTCCCACGAAAGGATCTTGCCGTCGGCATCGGTGCGCACCGTGCCAAAGCGCGAGGGCATGCGCACACCCGTAAAGGTGCCGATGCTGCCCGACTGCTTGTGAAATTCGATGAGCTTGTTCAGGTCGATATCGGCAACGCCGTCGCCGTAAGTAACCATAAAGCGGTCGGTGTCAATGTGCTTGGCAACGCGCTTGAGGCGGCCACCCTTTTGCGTTTCCTGCCCGGTGTCGCACAGGGTCACGCGCCAGTCCTCAATGGGATTGGGGTAGGTGGTAATGTTGCCGCTCTTGAGGTCAACCGTAAAATCCGTATTGCGGATGTTGTAGTCGTGGAAATACTGCTTGATGACCTCGCCCTTGTAACCAAGGGGCAGGATAAAATCCTTGAAGCCAAAGCGCGCATAGATGGACATGATGTGCCAGAGCACGGGCCGTCCGCCGATCTCGACCATGGGCTTGGGTTTGACCGAGGTTTCTTCGCGCAGACGAGTACCCTTGCCGCCGCACATGATGATGACTTTCATTCTAAGCCTCCTGCCGCCGCGTTTCATGGCTTGTTCCGTTCGCGGCGTGTGGCCCATGTGTAGCAGAAGGGCGAGAGGAAAAAAAGCCCCGCAAGCGGGCTTGGGCCGCCGGGATGCACTTTGCATTTGCGCCTGCACGGCGTAGAATAAGCAAAGCGCATTCAAACCCAAACTTTTTTGTGCGCAAGAGAGGTAGTTATGAAGTTGTTTCGCCGTGGTTTGCTGTTGCCGCTGGTATTGCTATTGGGCGCGCTGGTTGCGGCCTGCGTTACTTCCGGCCCTCAGAAGGCGCTGAACGACGTGGCCGACGCCCTGAACAAAAATGACGGCGCGGCCTTTCTGGCGCAAATTGACATGAAGCCTTTTGCAACCAACCAGATAAAAAATATGACGCGCGAAGATCAGGCGCTCAACGCCCTGGATTCCATGGGGCGCTTGCTCGGGCTGGGCGGTATGGAAGACCTTTTGGGCAGCGTTGTGGATATGCAGGCGCGCCTGCAGAAGCAGTATATGCGCGGTGTGAGCACGGGCGAGCTGGTGGCACAGTGCGGCAAGGCTGACACCCCTGACTGCCCGTGGGTGCCTGAGAGCCTGAAGGCCGCCAAGATTACCGAGCTTGGGGCCGACGCGGCGGTGGCGCAGGTGACTACGCCTGCCCGCATGACCAGTTGGCTTGCCCTGCGCAAGGTGGGCGAGAAGTGGTTGGTGGTTGGGCAGGCCGTGATGGAAAGCACTGCCAGGGAATATGCTTTGCAGAAGGCCCCGGCGGCTCCTGAAAAGCCTGCGCCGATTGCACCCACGCCCAAGGAAGCGCCGGAGAAAACCCCTGTGCCGGGAAATCGCGCTGACAAGGATGGCGTGACGAAGATTTAGGGTAAATTTGTGAGCGCATAGGGCGAAGTAGGAAAGGATTGGTGGCGGGGTGAGCCTGTCGTGCGCATTTCGCAAACCCGACTTTTTTGGCCTGACAGCGTTAAAATCCTGTTTTTGATGCTCACGTACTTGAGTACGCTGCGCTCAAAAACAGGATTTTTCCTTGTCAGTCCAGAAAAATGCGTATTTTGCAAATTCGTCCAACACCAGCCATCGCCTCCGCATCCGCTCCGGCGAGTTTAAGGAAGGCGACCCCACGACCATCTCCTGATGGAGGGGTGAAATTCCTTTTTACCCGTAGTCGTTCAATCTTCGACGGGGACTGAGATTGCTGGCTGAAGCGGAATACCATTCAAAGCGGAAGCGCCTTCTGGCATAAACGCGGCGCGGAGGGAGATCACCTGAGCGAGAGCAGCGAGCGAGGGAAGCTCCCGCAGCTAGGCCGCGTTGCCCTCGCCACGCTAAGGAAGTTGAAAGCCCTCTTAGGGGGTGCTTCGGGGGGGATGCAAGGGGGGCCGCGAAGGGGGCGTAGCCCCATAACCGGCCCCACCTTGCTGATGCGCGGCGCGAAAATTGCCCCACTAGGAGCGTAATAACTTAGTGTTGATCGCATTGCACATTGTGCAATGAATTTGCAAGGCGGGGTTTTGGCCCCGCCTTTTGCGTTAGTTGGTCTGGCTGGTCTGGGCGATGCGGTCGCGACTGATGGCAAAATACTCTCCCGACAACTCGATACCGATGTAGCCACGCCCAGACTCTCGGCAGGCAACACCTGTGGAGCCACCACCCATGAACGGGTCGAGTACTCCGCATGAAGGGGCCGAATCTTCATGTGGGGCCGTGGTGCGGCTTGACATGCGCCGCGCCGGTGGGGGCGTTCGCGCGCCCCCGCCACTGCAAAATCTTTACTCCTCTATACGATTGTCAAAGAACTTGGTCATATGGTTGCGAGATCAAAGCACCCTGTCAGCCCCTGGCCGAGGTACGGCGTCATGTCCGGGCATACGGTCTCGATTTGAGCAACGATCTTTCGGGCGGCGGCCCTATCTATATAGTAGTTGCAGCCGTCAATCTTGATCCAAGGTCGGTTGCGGTAACAGCGCGTGCCCAGCACTAGCCCTCCTGTATCCGCAGTCAGTCCACGGCACGGGCCGGGCAGATAGGTGCGCGGGCGCAGCAGCGCTGCCAGCCCGTTGTCGTTGACGGTTTGGCCGATGTGGTTGCCCATATCCGTTATGGCCGTCATTACGTCCAGTTCCCACGGCCAAAGGTGGCTCTGGGTAAACAGACAATCCTCGGCGATAATCCTAGCACCCCTGTGTGCCCATCCGCCAAAGGCGCGTACATCAAATGTCCGCCCCCAATCATGTATCCAGCATCGGCGCATTATGACAGTTGTGCCGTCCTGGGCTTCCGGGCAGCGGCGGCCTGCACCGAGGATAACGCAGTCCTCCAGCAGCCAGCGCGCGGAGAGCGTGTCATTGCCGGGGTGGTCACCGTTGCCAGCGAGGATAGCCTTGATACCACCCAGGATCACAACTCCAGACAACCGGACATCGGCACCGTCAACACCGCTTAAGACCTCATCCTGATCAGCTTTGGGGCAGACCCGGAAATCGTACACACGCTGGCGCACCACTGTAGGCTGGTTGTTGGAGCCGTACACGGTCAGCCCGTCACCTTTGGGATTATCCGGGCCGTTACAGACGCCGCCAATGATCTGGTTAATAATGCTCATGGCGGCTATACAGCGTAGCTGACGACAAGGTCTTGCACGGCGACCACGGTGGTTGCGGCGGCCACGGCGGCCAGTAACTCGTCGCGGTGTGTCGCATGGGTCTGCATGACATATGCAAGGCCCTCCGCATCCTCTGCCGCAAAAGCGGCTGCGCTGATGGTGACATCCTGCGCCGTTGGTGACGCCGTGGGCATGGTCAGGGACGCGGCCACGGCGGCGTCATAGCCAGCCGCTATCTCTGCCGTCTTTGTCACCTTGGCCTCCGCCAATAGCTCGGCGTCTGTTTTTGCCGGGCGCTCGGTCAGCGCGCCACCCGGCAAGGGGCCAGGTGTGTGCATGCGGCGCGCCGGGCTAAGGTGCGTATCGCCCGGCAGCCAGTACTCGGTGCCGGGTTGCACGTCCTCTGCTGCAAAGTGCGGTTCCGCGCGCTGGCGGTGATCCTCAACCAGCACCCAACCTTTGTTGTCCACATACTGCGGCCACTGGTTTTTCCATGGGCGGGGCGGCAGAGCATTGGGCGTGGAGTTGTACGGCGGGCAGCCGTAGTCCTCATCAGAGTTGATATAATATTGGTCAGGGCGCGTATATCTATGGGCAATTGCCATTGGTTACTCCTTGATTTTTTTTGTCGCCTCTCGGCGTGGAATACAAACTCATGAGATTTGGCAAATGTAGAGACCTGTTATCCACATCAACGTCATATACCAACCGTCCATAAAAACCCGCACGTCGGCAGCTACAACAAACACTTCCTACGCCGAGCGGCTCATGATCAGCACCCCAACGGCGCGGTAGATTAGCGGGGCCTGTGGGGACAACGAGCGATGGGCCAAATTTTATTTCATGCATTGGAAAATCCTTTTATTGTTGCCTCTCTCTCGGCGTGGGAGGCGTACATGGGGATATGATTCGCAACATTGTAGGCAGCACAAACGGCGCATCCATTCAGGCAGGTATGATTAACGGCACGGTTGGCACTGGCGCGTTGCGCTTTACCGTACAGGACTCCAGCGCTGGATCGCCAAATGCTGGATACCGCCGAGGAGTTGTCGCTCTTGATGCGTCATATGCCGTGCCCACAGGTGCGGCAAACAAGCCGCGTGCGTGGGGCGCGTTGGCGTGTTGTTATCTTGGCCAGCCAGCATAGCTATGCCACCGGGGTGCCAAGGTAGCAGCAGGCAAGAGCACCCCACGCACGGGGTTTATTCGCTGCGCCAGTGGGGACTACGCGGGCAAGATTCATGGTGGTTATATATGTGTCCCAAGAAGATGCCCCCATATCTCTCCCGCTGTATGAGCTTACGAAGGGGCCATCGCCGCTTTGCTTTACGGTACCACCAACTCGTCCCTGGATGTTTCTTATTACATCCCCATGTACGCCTCCCACGCCGAGAGAGTCATAGCCCGCCATCTCGCGGAGGAGTCCTGTGAGGTCAGGCATCAGGAGCGTGTCGGCGGCTTTGTCCCACCAGAATTTGGCCACGCCGCCGATGTTGTTCCACCGGACTTGGGAACCGTCGGCAAGCGTTGCCCATGCTGCATTGTGTGCCGCTTCGTACTCGGCAAGCGACCCAAAAATACGCTTTGCACCGTGCGTGGTTGACAGATAGGCGGCCATCTGTGGATAGGTGACCGAAAAATTGGAGACGACGTTGGCATTGCAGGGCTTAAAGCCTGGCCGGACAAGCTCATCCTCAAACCACACATATTGGCCGATCGGGTACGGGGCCATGCCGCCTACAATCTGCCATTGGCTGCCAGAGTATATCAGCGTGTATACCTGCCCCTTGGCGATCTGGCCGACCTCCGGCGCAACTCCGCAATAAGTAATACCCTTGGCTCCAGTACCGGACACGTTGAGAGTGGGATTAGCTGCGGCGTTAACAGTCGTAAAAACGACATGCAACGTAGCGCCTGCTGTAAGCGCAAACCCGGAAATATCCAGTTCCTTGGCTGCGGTAGCGGCAGCCGTTGTACAAGTGTACATGGTCGGTCTGGTCGATATGCGCCCTGCCGTATCGACGGATATCGTTGTGCCATCGGGCATGACCAGTCCGGGCTGCAGCAGCGTGGCCAGACCCGGCGTTGCGGATTCGATGAGCATACCGATGGCCTTGCGCACCTGTTCCAGATCTGTGCCGCTGGGTGTCAGGCCTGCAAAACGGATGAGGTGGATCAGCTCGCGCATGCCCGGCTCAATAGCCTTGGCAGGCACGGCAGAACCTTCGATCCCGGCTTCGGGATTGCCATCAATATAGATAGCGGCCTCGCCTTGGGCCTCTTGTCCTATGGGGGTTGCGTAATCCATTGCTATACTCCTGTGGCCTCGTAACCGACCACCAATGTTGTGTGCCCTGGAGCGTATCGACGCAGCAGACACTCCAAATCCTCGCGATTGGCAATGCCCAAAAGTTTGTCCCCGGCCTGTGACGCGCCGCAACGAAAGCGCACAACACGCTGCCCGCGCACAACAACCGACCAAACGAGGCGCACCTCATGCCCGCCGTTGAGCCTGTTACCACACCGTGAAAGGCCCGCAACAAAAGGCTTGTACTCAGTGACCGTGATCTCAAGGCCCAGCATATCTGCCAGGCGCTTGTAAAATGCCTCTGTCTGCCCGCCCGCACCCGTGAGCTGCGCAACAACCGCCGCGCGCCGTGCCTGCAGCGTGCTGTCCCAGGCGATAGGGCAATCGCCTGGAAGGCCGCAAACCCGCTCCCAATCTGCCAACAGCTCCAGGGCCTGGCGCGGATCGGACTCGCGGATCAGCGCCGCCGCCCGGCTGTCAACACGCTCCAGCTCCTGCGCCAGACCGTCCAGCAGTTTGACCCATGTGCTGTCCGGGTCCGTGGGCAGGGCCTCGCCGGGCGGCTGCAGCTGGAGGAGCTGGTTAAGATAATCGGCCACGGCTAATCTCCCCAATTAATTGCGCCGGGTACGGCGAGCTGACCGGTGGCGAGCTGGATATTTGCGGCGGGGGTGATGAGCGTATGATCATCCTCGCCGTCCGTCTGGCTGATGGCCTCGTTGAGGCGGGACACAATGACGGTGCCGCCGGGCGTGGCGTCCCTGCGCAGGGATGCCCAGAGCGCCTCGGCCACAAGCACGCGCAGGCGCGGCGTATCGGGCGAGATGCGGAGATTGCAGTTGATTGGCACAGGCACGGGGGCAACAACGTAGACGTCTGCCGTGACCGGCCGCACGCTGTCGATATAGGCTTTGACGCGGGCCACATCGGCAGCCAGGGGGATGCCGTTGTCGTAGGTTGCGTCCATCGCAAAGCGGACGGTCACAGAGCCACGGCCCATTTCGCCGGGATAGCACCAGGCGCGGGTGACGCCCGCAACGCTGAGTGCCCAGGCCACATAGTCCTGTGCAGCGCCACCGCTGGGCAGGGTGCGGATGCGGGCGAGCAATCGGTTGCGCAGGGAGACATCAGTCTCCGTATCTGCGCCGCCAGTGATGGGGGTTGTGGTGACAGCAGTGGCGGTGACGCCAAGCACTGGCGATGTGAGGGTGAGTGCAACGCCTGCGTCGGCGTTGGCGGCCTCGCCCGCATCCACGGCCATGATTGCAGGCGATACCTTGCCGTCTACGGCAACCGCATCTGCCTGCACCTCATACAGCACGCCATCGGTCCGCTGCATCTGCGTACCTGCGGGCATGATTGTGCCGTTGGCTGCCGAAAAGCTGATACCGGTGGTGATTGCCGCCTTGGTGGCCGCCTTGCGGGGGATGCCCCAGATACTTGACCAGCGCTCCAAATGTTCCAGCTCTGCCGAATCCGGCATGATCTGTTGCGCCTGCCAATCAAGATATCCGTACAGACCATGTGCAACACCGCCCTCCATCCTGGCCAGGACGGCCAGGAGGCGGCGGCGCTGATACGGCTCGCCGTCCAGGCGGCTATCCATGTCAGCCTGGGCGCGGGCGATCAGATCAGTAAGTGTGGGGCGTGTGAATGGCATGCCAGCACAATATGTGCTGGCTGAAGGCAAGTCTTTTAATTCTGGAGAAAAAATCCAGTTGCGGGCTGATAGTTATAATTGTCAGCGTAGGTGGAGCCGTCCGGCAGAGTGATGGTAATCTCCAACGCCAGCCAACCCTGCTGCGGGTTGGTGGCGGTAACGGTAACGTCTGTGGCCCGGCCATCATCCAGCAGCCACTGGAGAGACTCCTCGGCGTAATATTTTGCGCGGGCCAGCACCTCTGGCAACTGCTTTTCCCGGCTCAAGAGCCAGAGCCGGGAGCCAATGCGGTCGGTTTTGCCGCTGTCCGCCGCCGTCTGGCCCAGCCCGTAGTCCGTCAACGGAGCCACGGTGTCGGCCCACCAGCCGCGCTTGTTGTTTGTGCCGTCGGGGATAACATCCTCATCCTCTGCGCGGCGGTGGCAAAACAGGGACAGGATAACGGCGGTGCGCAAGCTGTCATCGCCCAGCACATCGCCTGCAGTAGCGACGCAGTCCGCGCCCAGCTCCGTCATAAATATACCGAGGTCATTAGGCATTGGGCGCTCCCGTTGTCCCGCCGCTGCGGCAGTCGTTGGCGAGTCTACGAGCCTTACGAATGGCGACAGCAGTATGACCATTTAGCATACAAGAGATGATGCACGGTGCGGGCAAAATTATCATTGAGGCTCTCCCGTTGTCCCGCCGCTATCGCCGGGGTGTGTGTGGTGTGCGGTGCTGACACCAGCGGCGACCTGGTCGCCAGTTGAGGTTATGGTGCCGTCCTGTTTGGTGTTGCCCTTGATGGCCAGATTCGCATTCATCTGGGCGGCGCAACCGCCCCCCTCGCTGCCGAGCTGGTAGGACGGCGTGTTGTAGGCCACTCCCTCGCTGGCGTTGACCGTGTACTTTTTGGTGGTGATGGTTGCATCCTCATCCGCGTCAATCTCCAGGTGCAGGGTTTTGACCCTCATGTGACGCTCACGCATGAGGGTGATTTTATCGCCTTCATCCGTGTAGATGCAGACCTCGCCGGATTTTAGCCCAACGGCCCGGAAACTGCGATTGCCGAAGTTAAAACCCACAGCCGCACCGCGATGGCCACCGACGTTGAGCACCACGCCCTCGGCACCCGGCAGGGGGTTGCTGGTAAAACCGTATGGCTCCACGTGCTCCACGCCATCCTGGGTTTCGTCGGCCAGCACCTGTACTTGCAGGGTCTGGCAGCCTGGCGCAGAGTCAACAACGTGCAGTACCGCCCGCCCGATGAGCGTGTAAATGCTGGTGCGCAGGGCGCGCAACAAACGCTCGTGCATTAGCTAGCCCCCATGCTGGCCCAGGTGCCGCCGTCCTTGCCCTTGCCCTTTTTGCCCTTGGGCGCTTCTGGGATGAGGTCATAGGCTTCCTTGGGCGAGAGCGTCAGTTCGCTGATCCAGCCGTCGCTGTCCGATAGTTTGTAACTGACGCCCACGATCAGCTGAGTGCTCAACACCTTGCCCTTGTCGCCCAAAAGGTCGACCAGGGTGTTGTGCCGCCACAACTCCGCCCCCGCGAACCAGCCGTTGACCGTGGCTTGCACCTTGTGCCCCTTGCCGTAGCGGATGGCTACCTCGTGCCGGGCGCGGGTGGTGGCGCTGCCGTATTCTTCCTGCTCCGCGACCAATGTCAGGGGGCGATAGCGCGGCACGCGCGAGTCTGTGGCCGAGCCTTTGGCCTGGGCGTTGGTGCTGCCATTCCAACTTTCCGACCCGCCGCTCTGTCCCTTGACGGTAATGATGGAAAACCGCTCTTTCATGCTGCTGGACATGGTCAATTTTTTAAGGTTGCCGCCCAGCTTGAGGCCCACGGCTGCCTTGGTAGTGCCCGCCCTGGTGATGACCAGACGGCCCTGGCCATCAGTGGTCAGCATGACGGCGTTGGCACGGGCCAGACGCTCCAGCATCTCAAAGCAGGTCTCCCCCTCGTCGCTCTTAAAATTGGGCACGGTGGCCAGGCTGCCCGAGACAGCCACCACAACCTGGATGCCAAACAGGGCAGCCCAACGGCGCGCCAGCACAACCAGACCACCGCCTTTGAGCTGCGTGGATGGCGGGCAGCAATCCACGAGGTCTGCCGTTTTGTCGCGCCCCGTGACGCTGTAGGTGTGCCCGTTGGGGTCATAGCTGACTTCCACGTCGTCAACATAGCCTGTGATGACGGGCGTGCCGTTGACCAGCACCCGGCACGGGGCACCTACTGGTACCTGGCGTGATTGCGCTTGCTGCGGCCAGCGGTCGGTGACGGACAGTTTGAACGTGCCCGCGCACTGCTCCAGGCTGCGGCTGATCTCGATATCCTTCCAGCCGCCATAGAGTTTGCCGTCGACCTCCAGACGTACTGAAGGGCGCGCTGGCTGGTGCTGCGTGTCACTCACTGAGCACCTCCAGCTCCGTTTGGCCGGGCACGCGGCCAGGATGGCGCACATGGTTGCGGCTGACGATCTCGTCGGCCCTCGTTGCCGTGCCATACAGATTATAGGCCGCCACCAGGGCGGGCATGGTTGTGGGCAGCTCGACCTTGCGCACACTGGGCAATTGGCCGCCGCGCGTGGTCAGGTCAACGGCCACAGCCCGGCGTAATTCTGCCAAACTTCCGTACACGGGATCGCTGACAACGGGCGCAACGGCGTCAATGCCCGCCAGCGTGGTATCCCGCTCCGCCAAAGCATCGTCGGACGTGACAAAATCTTTGTAGGCCGAGGCGGCGGCCAGCTCCGTGACAGCAATGCCCGCCAGGGTGGTACGCAGGGCAATTGTCGACGGCGTATCAATGACCGGGTTGGTTGTGAGCATTTCGTCAATGGGTTCCACTCCCCGCGACGGGGTCGACGTAAACGAGTACGAGGTGTCCACATCCGTTGCCTCACCCGTGGTGCCCAGCAGCCCGCCGAAGAGGTCGGTCAACGCGCCAAACAGCGCGGAGGGACTTGCAGTGAGTGACATGGCATAGCCCAACCCCTCGGCCATGAGCGCCTGGGGCAGGCCGATATACTCCATGACCAGCGCCGCGTTTGTTTGCAGGGTTTCGGCTACTGCGGCCAGCTCCCGCGCGGCGGGGCCAAACTTTGCCAAAAACTCTTTTTTAAGTTGCTCGCGCACGCTGGCTGCGGCCTTGTTGGTTCCGTAGGCCGTGTCTGCAGTGGCCGCTGGTTGCTCCAGACTGCCAGCCTCGCAAAACGTAATATCGACCTGGAGCAGGCCGCCGCTTTCCATACTCTCGCGCAGGGAGTAACGGTCGACGCAGACCTTGATCTCGCCGTGCCAGGGATGGATGAGCGTGCCGGGGCCGTATGATTCCAGAGCTTTGAGCAGATCCTTGCGGGCGTCAAAATAACTGTAGTTGCGGCCCTGGACCACAAAGGCCTTTACGCTGTACTCCCGCGCCTTGCGGCCCATGTCCTCGGTATAGGGCATGTCGCGCAACGGGTACTCATGCTTGACCAGACGGCGGCCACCGGATGCGTCAACATCGTCAACCTCAAATTTAGCGCCCCGGAAACTGGCCTGGCGCAAATTGTTGAAAAATGTGCGGGTAAACATCAGTCCCCCAGCATCACGTTGTTGATGGTCTGCGCATAGCTGGCCCCGCTGTACACGTTGCCGTTACCGCCACGGAGCGTGGCCTGAGCATTGCCCTGCACGTTGACGTCAACGGCCACGCCGTTGGCTGTGGCCGCTGCCATCTGCTGTGCGGCAGACTGCATCATCTCCGCAGCACGTTGCATGAGTTTTGACGCGGGGTCGTCGGCCTTGTCATCGCCAAGGCCCAACCAGCCTTTGACGGCATTGGTCATGCTCTGCGCCAGGCCTGATCCGGCGATGCCGCCAACAACGCCGCCAAGTGCGCCGCCGATGGCAGTGCCTAGGCCGGGCGCGATAAATGTGCCGATAGACGCGCCGATCTTGGCACCAAGAGCGCCGCCTGCCCATCCACCTGCGGCCTGCCCGGCGGTGTCGACAATGGCCCCGGCCTTATCGCCGATGGTTGCCTGGTCATCGGCCATGATCTCGTAGGCTCCGTAGGCGGTGGCGGCTGCCAGACCCATGCCGCCAATGCGGCCAAGGCCACGGCCAAACCTGCCGCCTTTGCCCTTGGGGGTTTTGCCCGGCTTACCTGTGCCGCCCTCGGGCAGCACGGCACCGTCCTTGCCAAGCATGGCATCGCGCATGAGGGACATCTGCCCGTTGACAACGTAGACCGGCAACGGCAGCTTAAGCCCGGCAAGACCGCCCATGCCTTGAGCCATACGGCTGGCCATGCCTCCCGCAAAGCTCCCGCCCATGCGGGCAAGGCCACGCCCTGCAAGTTTGATCGCACCAAATCCAGCCAGCCCGGCGGCAGCGCCGCCCACCAGCAGCTCCTTGCCGCCAATTTTGCCGTCGTCCAGTACCTTGCCGATCGTGCGGCTGATCACGTCGTTGATGGGCTGCGCAAATTCATCTGCCGCCTTGCCTAGGGCGGCCTTGAGGCGGCCTACCTGATCGACGGAGTTTTTGATGGCGTCAGGCAGTTTTTTTTGAATAGTACCGCCTGCGTCCTTGATGTCGGCGTTCATCTTTTCGATATCTTCTAGGGCATTGCCATCAAGAAGGATACGAATGCCGCGCTGGGTGTCGAGGTCTGTTTTGGCAAAGGCAGAGGCAAACGCCTTGTCGCGTTGGGCATCTGTCTTAAAATGCTTGTACCGCTCGCGGATGTCCTTGAACACATCCACGGCGGCCCGCTTTTCGCCCTTGGCGTCATAAAATTTGACACCCGTGGCCTTGGCCGCATCCTTGAGGTAGTTGTTGTTGGTAAACAGCCGCAATGTGGAATCAACGAGTGTTGCCAACCGCTCGGGCTGGCGCTCAACAAGGCTTAAACGCTCGATAAAAGCCAAGGTCTGTGTAAAATCCATACCCGCATTTTTGGCGCTGTTGCCCACGCGGCCAAAGATGCTTGCCAAATCCTCCAGTTCGGCATTGCCCGCAAAGCCCGCCTGAGTCATCTGATCCAGCACAAGGGTTGCGGTTTTGACGTCGGCCAGGTCAAACTTGAATGCCTGCGCCGCCACGCTCATGGCGGAGCCGAGGGTCTCGGCTTTGGCTCCGGTGACGGCCATTGCCGGATTGATGGCCCGGATGGTGCCGAGAGCCTGCTCCCAGCTTTGCCCTGATTGGATAAGGCCGTAAAAGCCGTCCAGCAAATCCTGCATGGGTCGGCCTGTCTGACGGGACATGTCGTACAGCTCAGTGCGCAGGCTTGCCGCCTGCTGAGCCGAGGCCTCGCCCGTGATCGCCACACGGGCGAGGAACTTGTCCAGCTTGGCGCTGTCCATGACGGCCTGCGTGGCCTTGTACGTAACGCCAAGCCCGGCGATGCTCGCAGTATAGCGCCCTGCGAGCTGGTCCATACCTCGCCCCGCAGTGGCCGCCGCAGACCGCATGCCCGCAAAGGCAGCATTGGCCCGCCCGGCCATGCCAGACAGAGCCTGCGAGTACTGGCGGGCGCGGTCTTGCAGATTGCCTGCGAGATCAATGATGAGCGATGTTTTCATGGTGCGGCGGTCCTGATAATGCGGAGCAGGTTGCAAAGGCGGGGCGCGGGCATGTCCAGCGCCGTGGTCAGGGGGATGTTAGTCAGGCTGGCCAGCCGCACTGCCAGCATCAGCAGGTGCGGCAGAACCAGCATCAGTTCGCCCCCGTTTACCCATAGCTTCCACGGCTTTTTCCACGTGCGCGTCAAGGATAGCTACGCCCATTTGCAGCGCACTAAGATCAGTGACGGTCAGGCGTGCCATATCTTCCGGTTCCAGGGGGCCGTTAAATGTGCCGCCGTTGTCGTCCTCCAGGCGCGCAACCTGACGGCGCAACATTTCTCGCCCCATACGGGCAGGGCTGGATACGAGAGCGAAATCCCCGGTGGGAGTGGAAACGAGACGCTCTGAAGCCTCGCTGGCCTCTTGGACGTCACCGGCGTTGAGCTGGCGCAGTACGGCGATTTTGTATGTGACGGACCCGATGGTGAGACCATCCTTCAAATCAATGGGCAGGCGGTTGCCGGAGAGCAGCGTAATGGCGTTGCTGGCCTTGGGATCAGTAATTTTTTTCTTGGGCATAACAAAAACCTCCTAGCCGCTAGGCTAGGAGGTTTAAGGTACGCGTGTCTTTTAATTCTGGAGAAAAAGAGGTTCGTGGCTACAGGCGCTCGCAGGATTCCGCAGACATTTTGACGCCGACGGTGCCGTTTTCCGCGTCCAGAGCTTCCTGCGAGCCGACCCACGCATTGCGCAGTAAATAGCGGTCGCCGGTGTCACTCTCAAAGATAACCGTGGCGTTTTTGATGGCGTTGATGGCCGTGAGGTCTGTGTCCTTGGTGTGGTAGACCGAGGCATCCAGTTCTGGGGCTTTGGTTTTTTCGTTGTAGCCGTGAACCTTGCCGCCGCCGACCTTTGGCTCGCGCTCCACGCCACCGGGGTGGAGTTTGCAGCCGTCAGTGGTGCGCCACTGGTTGCCATCGACCTTGATGATTGCCTTGCCAGTAATCTGGGGCATTTCGTCCTCCTCTGTGTCGGCGGGATTTTGCCCGCTGGCGGCGTTGATCCGCGCCGGGCGGCTCCGGTTACATAGACAGCTATGCGCCCGTCGCCCCCGGCTCGCCCGCCTTGCCAGCGAACAAACTTACGCCGACGAAAGTTACAGAATGAATCTCGTAAGCATCGCAAAAATGCGGAACTGGTTGACCAGATCGGGAGCGGCCAGCACGTCCAGGCGGTTGCGGTCATCCGCGTTGCGCTCGACCAACAACCCCTCCTTGAAGGCGTCCGCATTTTCAACCAGACCCTTCTGTTCCAGCTCGCGGAAGAGGGCCAGCAGCTCGGCACGGATGACCGAGGGCGTAACAATGGCCTGGCCATCGCCGTATTGGGTGCCATCGTCCGCCAGTTTATGGCGCGGGAATTTTTGCGTGATGCGGGCATTGACCGCGTAGCGCCAGTAACCCAGCGTGGCCACGGTCTGCACGTCTAGATAGGACGGGTCAGCCGTGTCATATGAGTTGTGCTGATACATGGTGACTTCGCGCTCGATCTGCACGGTGCCGTCCTCGGTGACGCGATAGGTGGCGATGCCGTCCCAGAGCAGGATATTGCGCTCCTCCAGGCTCCAGCGGTCCTCGCGCGCGGGGGCTTTGATGCCCGTCAGCTCCAGCGTTTGCAACGGGCGGGCCGGGTCTGTTGCCAAGGAGACAGCGGCGCGCATACCGTAGGCTGCGGCAATGTCCCAGGGCGATGACGGCGACTTGCCCACGCACATGATGGACACAAGCTGGCTGTTGCCGCCGTTGCCATATGTGGACGTTTCCGCCAGCGTACCGCGATACGCCCCCCAGGCCTGGCACTCCTGCTGACGCATGGGGCCAAACTGCGCGTCCAGCCACACTTCCAGCTGCTCGCGCTCGGTTTTTTGCACCCAGGGCGTGACCAGGGCCTTCCACCATGTGTCGCCCAGCTTGGCGACGACTTGATCCATGTCAGGATCGGCAGCGCCGCCAGACATGGCAGTGATGCTGGCGCGCAGGCCCGTGGGCAGTGCATCCTCGGAAGCGTAGTTGAGGCGCACGTCCAGGGCGTTGCCCGTTGCCCCCTTCCAGCGGCAAGTCAGGTTGATGAGGCCCGCATTGTCAGCGGACGCCACGGCGGTGACGGGCAAGGTGCCGTCCGCGTTGATGGCGGCTGCCAGGCGCGCTGCCGTGGTTGCCAGAGTCTCCCCGGCCACGGCCTTTGCCCGCACCCGTGTGCCGCCTATATATAATGATACAACGCCAGTGACCGTGCATTGGCCCGTGAGCGTGACCAAGCCCTTTGCGGCTACTGCTGCGGCATCTTCCGGCACGGCCATGCAATACATTTCCAGCATGCTGCCGTTACGCAGGGCCATGCGGGCCATGCTTGCAATCTGACTGCCACGGCCCCACAGCCCGGCGGCCTGGTCGGCGCTCGTGATGAGCACGGGTTTGAGGGTCTCACCGGTATTGTCGGTTTCGGGGTGGCCCATGAGCAGTACGCGCCACTCCATCACAGGCGTACCTCGGACAGCGCCGGAGTTGTCAAACTCAATATAGGTCAGCGGCACGCGCACGTTGTTGCCGATGCCGTTAAAGCTGATTGCCATTAGTTGCCCTCCTCAGTAGTGCTGGAGGTTTTGGACTTTGCGGGTTGGGCTTGGGCGGGCTGAGTCGGGACGGTCATAGTAATTGTGACGTCTCCGTCCAGTTGCCGCCGCAGCCAGTAGGCTTTGTGGGGGCCGGGCGGGATTTCCGCACCTGCGTCGGGCAGTATCTCGCCCGTGGCGGGGTTGCGGACAACCAGGCCTGCCTTGGGGGTGATGTACATTTTATACCTCGCTGCTCGCCGGCGCGGTATCGGTGCCGGGCAGATATATTTCTATGGTGGGGTCGCCGTCTGCCTTCTCGTGGACAAAACAGCGCAAAAAATAGTCCAGATCAGGCCGCTTGATGACGTTGGACACGTCAACGGACTGTTTCCACGTCACGGCCCACAGGGCTGTGCCGTTGGTCTCAATATCGCCGTCGGTCAGGTTTGTGGCGCGCACGCTCTCCGGCTTGCCAGAAACCAGCTCAAAATGCTGGTCCGCAATGTGAGCCAGCACCAGTGTGACCAGCGCAAGAGCCGCCTGTGTGGCATCTTTGGCCACGCCGTCCGCGTCGATCTGCGGGGTGCATACCACTGAGACGCCGATGCTGGCCGTGGCGTAGGGCGCGCCGCCCATGACGTTTAGCCCGTCCGTGCCCACAATCTCCACGCCCACAGCCGGGCTTGCCATGCTCAAACGCTCAAGGGCGGCGGCATCTGCCGTATTGTCCAGCTCGAGCACCGTGACCATATCCGGCAGATTGACCCGCAAATGGGCGGCAATATTGGTACGCAACAGATCAAGCATGGTTGAGCCTCGCTGTTATTTTGCGCATCCAGTCCTCCGTGAGGTTGTGGATGATGGTTTCGTCCTGCCTGCTGACGCCCAGGAAGGGCCGGGCCGGTATGGTGCTTCCGGGGTGATTGACCTTGCGGCGGTAGCCGATGCCAGGGATTGCCAAGGCCCGCGCCCGGCGGGCGGCAATGGTGTGCGGGCGGGTTCGTGCGCCGTCCTGGTGGACGCCCGCGTACTCTACGTTGGTGCCGACTTCCACATCTGTGGAAGTGACGTTATAGGTGTTGGAATCCCGCAGGCGCGCCGTTTTGATAAGGGTTTGCCTGCCCTCGCGCAGGGCGGCGAGCGACCGCACCCACCTGGAGCCGTCCGGCGCGATGCCTGTCTCAAACCTGCGCTGCGTGCTGGTGACCATCTCCTGACCGATGGCGGTAAGGAGCGGGCGAAAGCTGGGCCGCCGCCCCAAAACCTGGCGAGCGCGCTCAACCAATTTTTTCAGCTCACGCTCATCAATTTTGAGTTCCAGGGTTGCGCCCATCTACAGATCCTCCAGCTTGCGCCTAAAATCAGAGGGCGGGGCATAATAGGCAATACCGCCGCTTGTGGACGGGCCGGAGGGCTGGGCCGGACTTGCGCCCGCGCCCAGCGCAGCCTTTCCAGCCGCCAGTTTGTCCAGCAGATCCCTGGCCTCACGCGCCCGCCGCTCGTACATGCTGGCCTCTGACGCACCGTTACGGGGCAGAGCCGATGCCGCCAAGTCCTCCGCGATGCGGCGCAGCACAGGCGGCACTGGCGTGATGCCAATGGGCACGGCGTAACGCACGGACAGCACCAAATCCATCTCGGCGCATGCCGCAGTGAGAGCACGCTCCACGGCGGCCAGGTCGACCTGCTTGTCCGCAGTTGTGCCCGCCAGCGCCACGAGCTGCGCCCCGTACCGGGCCTGCATGTCTGCAACGGTGGCGTACATTGGCTAACCCGCGATGGCGTTTTTGATCAGGCAGCCCGCGCCGGGAGCCAGCACGACTTCTTTAAGGCTTTCGCCTGCCCGCACACGCACACCGCCGCGCATACCAATATCCCGATCAGGGAGAGCACCAGACACGGGAGTGCTGTACGGCACGGTGAGACCCCATGTGACGCCGCGCTGAGCACTGGCGGCAAGGTCGCGGTAGTGGAATGCGATGTGGGGTCCCCAAACGCGTTCCAATACGGGGGCTTTGCCTTTGATGACGCGATTTTTGCGGGACTGACCAATCAACAGTGTTTCCAGCTCAAAATGCGTGCAGAAGTCCTCGGGCGTAATTTTTTTGCCGGTCAGTTGCCCCTTTATCGCCTTGACCAGCAAGGCGTTTCTGGAAACCTTGCCCCAGACAGAGCTGGACATGATGCCAATGTTAGGGCGCATCATGGGCTTTTCGAGAAGACCAACGATGATTTCCTCGGCATCGACCTCATCGTTGTCCAGCCCCTGACCTTCTGCCCGCGTTTGCACATTGCCCGCGTCATAATTGGCAGCATCCTGTACCAGGCTCGCAACACGGCATTCCCTGTCGAGACGGATCAGACTCAAAATGTACTCTGTGCTCTGCCCCGTGACATTGACTCCGTCCTTGCGGCCCTGGTCGATGTCGTCCTGGGGGATAGGATCGTCCAAGGCAAAATCTTCCACTGCAGCAGTTTTTTCCTGCGAGGCCCAGGATACTTCGTTGGGGCGACCAGTACGGCCCACGCGAGTATTCGGGCGACCATAGGATTCCAGGCCGTAAACCGAGTATTTAAATTCGCGTTTGCCTATGGGATTGACACGGGGCAGCACGAGGTCGGCAATAAAATCCCCAGGGCGCTGCATGTAAGCGATGGCAATAGCCGTCAGCTCCGGCTGTGTGGCAAACGGTGCGGTACCAGACATGATTTGCTCCTTAGACGCTCACGGCCATAAGACCGGGAGAGTAGATGTAGTCGATGATTTCTCCAGCGCCACTGGCTGCGGCAAAAGCAAGACCGATGATGTGCTGGCCGGTGGCAGTCGCCTTGACGGCGCGGCCCTCGGCATCGGCGGTAAGGGGGTCGCCCACTGCGATGGCGGCCCCGGACTCGACTTCCGGGATGTCGGACATGGCAACGTCCACAGTGCCGTTGGGCTGTTTGCCAAGCTCGTCAGACGTGCCAATCAGAGCGTGAGTGGCGGCTGTGGCCTGAGTAGCCAGCATATCGGCATCCACAGTGACGATGCGGTACGGGGCAATTTCGCCACTGACCTGGAAGGTTTTGAAAAGTCTGGTGTTAGGCATTGGGGGCCTCCTTGGCCGCAACACCGCTGATCACAGCGGCCACGGCATCGGTGGTGGTTACGGTGATGCCCTTGCCGCGCATGGTCTCCTGATAGCAGAGGGCTTTTTGGGCCACGTCCTGCGGAGTGAGGCCCTCAATGGTGTCGTGGTCGGGCTTGCTGATCTCGCCATACGACACCTGTTGGGGCAGGCGGGCCAAAAACGCGGTCATAAACGCGTTGGGCGTGGCCGTGGTTGCGTTGTCACCCTCGCCAAAGCTGACTGCGGTATCGGTGTCGAGACTGACCAAAAAATCCACCAGGCCCACGGCCATGCCGGGGGTAAGGCGGCCATCGGCCAGGGCTTTGTCCACTGCTGTTTGCGCATCAGCGCGACGGGATTTTTCGGCAAAGCTGGCGAGCTGCCGCTCCAGTTCGGCCACGCGCGGGTCTTCTGTGGTGCCGCACTGCGCGATCAGCTCAGCCCCATTTTTATTTTTGTCCATGTTGCTCTCCTGAAATGCCGGGATATCGGCGGTTTTTGCGGCGGCCACGGCGGCGTCCTCTTGCAGCCAGTCCATGGTCCACGCCGGAATGATGGCGTCGGCCTTATCAAGGCCCTCCTTGTCCACAAAATAATCGCGCAGGCCCCGAAACAGCCCGGCCATGCGGCGCACAATGCCGGTCACGTCCTCCTCCGCGAACTCAAACGACACGCAGTCGTCGCCGTTGTCGGCAAACTGGACCGGGTTGAGGCCCTTGACCGCCGGAGGCTGTGCGCCCAAAAAACCGACGTGGCGCAGGTAGTAGACGCCGGGTACGGGGTTGTGCGGGCTATCGGGTTGGTAAAAACTGGCGCTGACCTTTTTAAAGCGCCCCTTGGATACGGCCTCGGCAAAGGCCGGGTCCACCTGGCGGGGCATGGCGTTGAGGTCTCCGCCTTCTGCGGCGAGGCTCTGCACCCAGCCAAAGGCCGGGGCGTCTGCCGTGGGATGGCCGACAACAATGGGGGCCTCGTGTTTTGCAGGGTCATAGGCGGCGGCGCTGGCGGCGAGGTCTGCCTCGCCGAACGCGATAGTCTGCCCCTGCATGGCCGTGTGGCTGCCAGCACGGAAAATGTGGATGGGATGTTTGGGCATGGCGTACTCCTTGCTTGCGGTTACTGCCGCGTATAGGGCCACCATAGGTGGCCCGAAAGGAGACGTCTTTTAATTTGGGAGAAAAAAAGCCCCGGAGAGATACCGGGGCAGATGTTGAACAAACAGTGTTGGGGGCTGCACGCGGCTTTAGCCGTTACCGTTAAGGGTGTTTTTTTGTGTTCATAAACGGCCCACGTGGGCCGATGGAACCAAGCCCCGAGCAATGAGCCATGTCTAGACTTTTTCTCGCCTGACAGCGCGTATTGACGCTGCCGTCAATTAGCATTAATTATGACTCAAGGCTGTGTGTCAGCCAGCAGCCCCCCACAAGGGGCAAAACCCTCTGCCTCGGCGGGGGGTTTTTATTTTTCGGCCCGCCCGTACAGCAATATTCCCGCCCGCTGCTTCTGCAGCTCTCGCTGGCGGCTGCTCTGGATCAGGGTTACGTCCCACAGTTCGCCCCGGCGGTACTCCGCGATAAACCACGTATATGCCGCCTTGGCTTCTGCCTCATCCGCCCCAGCGATCTGCAGGGCCTTGAGGTAGCGCCGCCGCAACTCCACGCGCCCCGTCAATTTGTCACGATAGGGCATGAGCCAGACCTCGTAAGGATCAGCTATAATCTCGGGCAACAGAGGTATAATCGGCGCGCGATCAAGTGCGAGGTGCTGCCCCAGGCTCTTGGTGGTGATGCCCACGGTGATGCCGTCCGGCCCGGCAAGGGTGCCGCCGGAACCACCGAGCATTTTTTGCACGGCCTCCACAACTTGAGCACGGCTGCTGGCTGCGGGGCCAAGCTGTGCCTTGGGCTTGTCTTGCGGCACGGCATCGGGGCGCTTGTAATAGGTGTGGTCGCGGCTGGTGATGACTGGCTCCCATTGGCCCCGCTCGACCTCCGTGCTCACGCGCGCGGCCTTGCCAACATTGTACGCCCATTCCTCCGGCACATCGCCGGGCCAGGTGGGCACATCGTTGCTCACCTGCCAGCCCTCGGCATCCATACGAGCATCACTGACGCTCTGGGCCGTACAAAGGCAGCCCCATCCGTTGGGGGGGTAATGCGCGTTCCAGAACGGATCTGTGAGCGGCAGTATTGTGCCGTGCCATACCGAGTGCTCTGGCCGTTTGGTGGGGCGCTGGACCTGCACATAACGCAGGTAGGGCATCATCTCGCGGTTGTCCCAGGCCTGCTGCCATTTGCCCGCCATGTATGACGTGCGCATGTTGGTATTAAAAATGACGGCGCTGCGCCAGCCTGGCTCTCCCCGGTATTGCCAGCCGTGGGCCTGCACGATGCCGTCAAACTGGGCGCGGAACTTTTGGATACTCGTGCCGGTATCCAGAGCCTTTTGGACTGCGGCCTGAAAATCGGCCAGCATGGCGTCGTTGGTGCCCCCAGCGATCATAAAAGCCTTGGCGTGGCACTCCCCGGATAGATCGCGGTACGTTTTGACGGGTACGCGCAGTTTGCGGCGGAAATGCTCCTCGGCCTCAACAAAGGGAGCGCCCGCATCCGTCACTTGGGAGCTGGCGATCATGCTACTCCTCCCCAGCGCGGCCAGCCAGCTCGGCTGTGATCAGAGCGCCGGACAACAATGCCGCCAGCTCGTCCACGCCATGCAATTTGTTAAGGGTCAGCATGCGCTCCGCAAAACTGGCCAGGTCATCACCACGCGCCACCGCCGCGTCCAGCTCGGCGCGGATGCTGTCTATCATGGACGTATGCGCGCCGTCAGAGAGGGTCTGCGCCTGGGCAGACAGTGTCTGGCTGTACGGGGTTGGCGTTGCCACAGTTGCCGTTTGCTGGCCGTACTCCGCAAATGCGGGGCCAGATTCTGCCCGTTTGCGCTGCCAGCCGTTGCCGTAGCGGCGCGTGATTTCCTCATCCGTAAGCTCCAGACCCAGAGCAGCAATGTCTTTGTCGCGCTCGCTCTCGGCCTTGATTTTGGCGTTATCCTCCACCTTGCGCCAGACCTTGGGAGGTTTTGCGCCCGGAAAATTCCAATCGGTCAACCATACAGCCGGGCCGCAATTAAACGACTGGCAGAGCAGGTCGGCATCGGCCTTGACCACGCTGGTGGACACGCCGCTGTGTACCTCTGCCGTGCCGGAATATTGGCCGATGCGGGATGTGCCGGTCTGGGAGAGGATGATTTTTGCGATGGCATCGTCCCAATACGCCAAGAACGACTTGAAATCTGCTGCACCATTGCTTGTGGCTTCGACCAGGCTGACATCAAATCCCTCCGGCATGGCCACTGCGCCCTCGCTGCGTAGAGACATTGCGGCCTCCAGCGCGGTGCGCTTGCGGCGCTCGGTCTCTGCCTCGGAGCTGTCCGGCTGGTAGATGGCCTTGGTGGTGGGCACGCCAAAGCGATCAAGAAACGCGGCCCAAAACCGTGCGCCGTTGCGCTTGAGGTAGACCGGCCACCAGAGCGCGTGCCCCAGGCCAGTGCCGTAGGGGCTGTCGTCATCCTCCGCGCCCCAGGTCACGCACCAAAATTTGCGGGGCGGCATGGGGCGGTACTCCGCCTGGACAATCAGTTTGAGCAGGCCGTCCTTGGCATAGCCAAAGCGCGAGGATTTCCGCACTTTGATATTTGCCAACGTGATACGCCCGGCATCACGGCCCCAAAGGCACTCGGCAACGCCATAGCCGTATAGGATACTGCCGTGCATTTTGCGGCAGGCCAAATCAAACTGGATCGCCGCGAGCTGCTCACGCAAAAAATCCGCTGCCGCCACATCGCGGGCATCATCGCCGCCGGGCACAACCTCGTACTCCGCCGCCACCAGTTTGTCCTGGCGCTGCTGCATGAGCGCCGCGACCTGGTCATCGCGTCGGAGCTTGCTGTACTCTTTGACGTTGCCGCCCAGGCTGCTGAGTACGGCGTCCGGGTTGGGCAGTATCTCGGCCACATACGAGGCGAGATCCAGCGAGCCGTCGGAATGCACGGCCAAATCTGCCCTTGTAGGGGCCGCGTTGGGATTTATGAGGATGTTGGCCATCAGTAACTCCTGTAGGGCATGTAGCTGTGATCTGGGTCGACAAATCGCGTGGAGGCGGCTTCGGCGGCGGGGATCAGTCCGGTGCTGGCGGGCGTGGCGTAGTCCGGATTGATATATTCCGGGTGCTGGGATGCGGCCCAACAGAGCATGTGCGCAATGGCCGAGTCTCCGTGGCGCTTTTTGCGCGTTTTCTTTCCCTCGCCCTTGCCCGCCTGCTGATCCTCACGGACAATTTGCGGCACCCCGCGTACAAGGCGTATGGCCCGGTGGTCATTGTAGACGTCCACATCGCGCGGCATTATCAGGGTGTCTTTTTCAAACTCGGCCTTAAATTTGGGAGTTATCTCCTGATACCACTGCGCTGTAATCATACGCTTGACGACGCACGGCCAGCGTTTTGCGACGACTTCCGCAAGGTAGCCGCCGTTGCCCGTGGCATCCATCTCGCCGCCCTTGAAGCGCGGCAGGCGGGCCAAGACATAAAAAACTATAAGTTTTTGGACTTCATAGGGAATATTGCGCATTTCCAGCAGCAATGCGCACGGAAAAGATAAGTCCTGTCGCCGCTGGGATACCCAGAGTGATGAGAGGTCGCCCGTGCGCGCAAAGTCCTGGCCGATATAGGTATCATATGTGGGCAGGGCCTCCAGCACCGGGAGCAGATGTGCCTTGCACCATTCCAGGGCCTCGGCCTTTTGCAGGTGGTCAGCCAGCTCGGCCCAGGCGTCCTCGCGCTCAAAACGCAGCACCGGGGCATCGCCACGCTGCGCCCGCTCGATCAGGGCAGCTTGCACATACGCGCCCGCGCCGTGGCGTGGGATGACGTTAAGTTCTTCATCTGCGGCATCGCCATAAAAGGCGATAATCTTGTCGCGCCACTTTTTCTCGGCTTCTGGCGTCCATTGCTTGTGCTGCACAAGGCATATGCGTTTGTACAGACCACCTGCGAGGGCATCGTCAAACGTAATTTTGAGGAGTGCGTAGGGCATCTGCCCCTTGCGGATTTCCTCGCAGAGCAGGTTAAACGGGTTGAGGTCGCCGTCGTGCGTGGAGATGACGACCACCTTGCCGCCCCACATGAGGAGGGCCAGCGCGGCCTTGAGGACTTCGCCCAGAGCATCGTGGAAAGCGGCCTCATCAATAATGACCATGCCCTGACGCCCGCGCAGGGAACGGGGCCGAGAGGTCAGAGCCATAATCTCAAAGCCGCTGGCAAACACGATGCGGAATGCAAGTATATCGTCAGAGCTGCCGTCCGCCTTGGTATCCCGGAACAGGGCTTCGCCGACCTCGGACGCCGCCAGCCCGTATGATTTGGCCCACATGGCGCAGACGTCGATAAACTCGCGGGCCATGTCCAGGCTGTAGCCGATGTAGAGCACATCCATGCCGCCAGCGGCGCGAGACGCGCTGGCGTAGAGGGTTGCACTGGAGCCGACGCCCCAGGTAAGCCCGATGCGGCGGGACTTCTCAATGACCACGACCTCGTTAGCATCGATTGCCGCCACGGCGGCCTGCTGATGCGGCAGGAGGACGGCGGGCAAACTGTCGTCGCTCTCCGTCAAAAAGTCCGGCAGGGATTGCCTGGACTTGGTGCGGAGCTTGTCCCAACCGAGCTTGCTGACGGCATCAGCCATTGCTGACCCCCAGAATCCTGCTCTTGATGGCGTTGATGGTGGCAGCGGACAAGCCTGCCTCGCGGGCGCTGCTCTCCACTACCTGCACGGTCTCCAGCTTGATTTGCTCCCGCAGCTTGACGTCGTAATCCTGCGTGGCGCGGGCGGCCTGGGCGCGCTCCTTGATGGCACGGGACAGGGCGCGCAGATCATCGACCTCCATCTCTGTGTCGGGGTTGTCGATACGGCGCACCATGTAATCCGTGGTGAGGGTGGTCAGCATCTGTATGAGGGCCGCGCCGCCCTTGCCGGTGGCAGCGTCAGCGCCCATGCGGTCCATGAGCACCTCCGCCATCTGGCGGCTCTCACGCATGCGCGCCGCCACCTTGTCCACCTGTTGCTTATAGCGGCCCAGACCAGAACGGGAGACATCCGCGCCCAGGGCGTTGAGGTGGGCGGTGATCTCCTCCAGGGGCACACCTGCGTCGAGCATGCTGTGGAGCTGCTCCCGCAATTCGGGCGGCAGGCGGCGTATTTTGCTCGTGCGGGTCATGGCGGCTACCTCGGCAGAGGACGGTCAACGCCCGGATGGATTGCCAGGCCCCGCGCTACATCCAGCCCGCGCGCGGTGATGCGGAGCACCGTGACGGGCAGGTCCTCAACACGGTCAATTGTGGCAAGTTCTTGCTCGTCCAGCCATGCGGCATCAGCCTCGACAACATCGCGCGGCACACCGTGACCAATCTGGGCCAGAGCCGACTGCAATACACTGGTGTTGTGGCTGTAATCCGCGTCCTCGGCCAAAAAACGGAGGATGGCCAGGCGGCGGTTTTTGGTAATGACATTTGCGGTGGCGCTCATTATCCCTTTCCCTCCAGGCGGTCTCGGTACAACAATTCGGATTGATTCTCGACGCGGTGCATAATGTCGCGTAAGCCGCGCAAAGCCTCGTTTGTGCGGGTCAGCTCGCCTTGTATGCTGACCAATTTGACGTCCAAAACATGGATTGCATCTTTGCCGGGCATAGCATTGATTTTGTCTGTCAGGGCATTAACGGCAATATCATGCTCCGCCAGATGATCCCTGGTAGCGGCTTTGTGCGACTCCTCGGCGGCGAGATGGGCCGTAAAATCTTCCCTGGTCACAAATTTTTTGCACAGGGTCCAGCCAGCCCACAGCAACAGACCGTTAGTAACCAGGGCCAACAGCCATCCCCACGTGCGCACAAACTCATGCTCAATCACGGCTGGCTCCTTTGGCCTGCCTGTCGTAGCAGTCCAGTGCATCACGCAGCCCGGCGATATAGCGCCGCATGAGAGTGTCGCGATTGACCAGGGCGGCGAGCTGCTCCGGCGCGTCCATGATCAACGCGCCGCGTATCTGCGGCAGGGCTGGGGCCTCTGGGCGGGCGCAGTGCTGTACTGTGACAACCACGGGGGCCGGGGTTGGCGATACCGTACCCGCGCAGGCACTACAAAGGGCGATTGAGCATATCAGCAATACGCTGGCGAGTCGCATCGTCCACTCCTTTCCGGGCCTGATCAGGCGTAAGGGTTTCCATTTTTGCGGCACCAAGGATGATCGCCAGATCGGCGGCATCGGCGTGTGCCTGCTCCTCTCGTTTAATGCATGCCGCTGCAAGGTCGGCCTGAGCCTCGGACGATACGGCGCGGACTTTGGCGGTGGCCTGCCAGCGTGCTGCATCCTCCTGGGCGTCTGCCAACTGCCCCTTGATGAGGTCTATATCCTTTGCCTGTTTGGCAATGCTGTTCTGGGCGCTATTGAGCCGCCAGGTCTGTACCCCCGCGCCAATAAGACACAGGAGAACCAGCCCTCCTGCGATGACCAGTATAATTTTGATGCCGTTGGTCATAATGTGCCTCCTGCGGCAATTGTGGCCAGTGCCGGGCGATAGCGATGCCGCTTCTCGGCCATAATGTTGCGGACATAGGCGCGTGTGATCGAAAATGCAGATGCGCCTGCGTACTCTTTGCCCAGACTGTTGCGACTTTTGCGGCTGTGGGTTTCAACATGACCAGCCCAGCGGGTCTGGTCACAACCTTTGACCTGGCGGCAGTAGGCCCGGTCTTGCAGCACGCCGCCCAAGCCGCCGTTGTATGCGGCCAGCATCATTGCCGCGTGGTCCTCATCCGTGGCAGTGCCCTGTAGAGCGTTCCAGTTGAAACGATTTTTGAGGATCAGCGCGCGGAGCTGGAGGCGCGGATTATAGCGATCTTCCCACTTCCATGACTTGAGCGAGCTATGCAGCGCCTTGATGTCCCGAAAATTGTTAAAGCGCTCGCGCCCGGCGCTGTCATAGGCGATGGTGATCTGGCCCAGACCAAAGCCATACTCACGGCTGGTTTTCATTTCCGTTTTGGGATTCCAGCAGCGCTTGTCCGTCAAACCGTAGCAAGTCTCCTGCTCAACTTGCCCGGCGTATATTGATGGGTCGTAAAAATCAGGGCTGTACGCCTGATGCTCCTGCCAGAGCATGGGCAAATACAGGGTAGCCAAGACAGGCAATATGCTTGCGCGGAGCATCAGGCGGCGCGCGGTAGCCGTTCGCCCGCGAAGCGGGGTTACGGATAGCGACAGCGACTCCGTTGGCTGTCCTTCCACGCGACCAATTGCTGTCTTCATCCGTAACTCACTGCGTTCGAACGGCTGAAGCATGCTACTTGCCCCAGATGACCAGCAAAGCCAGGATGCCCAGAAGCAACACGGTGCGGGCCAGCACCACCAGGGCGGCGGCAACATTGCGCTCCTCAAGGGCGGACCAAACATGCACATTGAGTTGCAGGTAGGGCATGAGGATTTTGGTCAACATGAGTGCACCCCCGGTCATGCCGATGACATAGGCAAGGTGCCCGGCAAGACCGAGGGTGGCGGCAGGGTCAACAAGCATGCCGATACCAAGACAGAGGGCAAGCAGGAGCAAGGCGCGGAAATCGTAGAATGGGCGAAGGGTAGCAATGAGCTTTTTAAGCAGGGACATGACGGCCTCCGGTTGATGTTTCCGGGGGCAGACAACCCGCCCCCGGACGCGTCAGCCCTGCCGTGGTGGTGTTATTGATTGGCAGATAGCGGAAACGCGTAGGGCCACCATACGGTGGCCCATGCAAGGAGGTCTTTTAATTTGGGAGAAAAATTAGAATGGATCGTTTTGTTCGCTGGCCAGTTTTTTCATACTGGCAAATGCGGCCTTTGGTGCAACAAAACGTACATACAAAGTTGCATTCACCAGCTCCATGTCAACGACCCGCATGTCTTCTGGGGCACATTGAACGAGGTCAGCATAATTTGTGCTTGTTTTTCTGCACTGTGTCAGTACATCATTTTGCACTAACGTATAGATAAGATTATTACTGCCATTGAGAGCTGCCGCTTCAAAGCCATTAACTGCGCTATGCACGGCCTCTAGACCTTTTGTATGGATCACATTGATCACATCACAACTATTGCTGCCAGACCGCATGAGGGCCAAAGAGTACCCATTATTACTCACAGCGCCCATAGTTTTAATAGCGCGCTGTTCGTCCAATTTTGTTTTGAGCACAATCGTTGTCAGCTTGCCGTCAGCAAAAACAAATCCCTGTCCCCATTTGTCATTACCCGCAAAGCTCTGTTTATCACGGCACAACGCGCCCTTCTGCAGATCATTGCAAGGTACCATGCCTTTGATCTTGGCAATATCGGCACGAGGTTGTCCGTAATAAAAATCCTTAAAAAGCTGAGGGCCATCTGCGTGGGCATTAACCGCACAACAGCACAGCACCATAATTGCAAGGATAATTCGCATCACACCTCCCATATTATGCCTCTCGGCACCACCAGAGCACACGCCCGATAACGCGCAATGACTCTCTGACTATCTCGTCCGTCATATCCAACTCTTGGGGCGCGTATGCGTCACGGTTGTCTGACACCAGCACTATTTTGCCGGGGCGTTTATCCAGACGCTTGACCAGCACGCTATCGTCGACGCCCACTGCATAGATGCCGCCCGATACAACATCGGTCTGTGCCAGATTGACCAGGGCGAGGTCGCCGTTTTCGAGCGTGGGGCGCATACTGTCGCCAGTGATGGACATCAGCACCATTTGCGTTGGGCAGCCCTTACGGCGCAGCCAGTCCGATCGAAATCCAAAATATCCCTTGATATTGTCAGACACCTCAAGACTACCCGTGCCAGCGGAGAGCCGCGCCTCAACTTTGGGCACGTAGATTGTCTGCACTCCATCGGGTGCAACGACCGACACGTCAGCCGTCCCAACCTCACCTTGCCCCGCATTTGCCGCAGACTGCCCGCAACTGATGGCTGACGCGTCAGCCATTTTGCTATCCACATACATTGCCCCTTGCCCCTGAAACAGCCACATGGGCGAGATGCCATAGGCCGTGCAGATGCGTTTGCGCACCTCAGCCTTGGGCATGCGCCCCGCCAGATAATTGTTGAGCGCGCGCACCGTGACGCCGACTTTATCCGCAAAGTCAGCAGGACTGTCCGGCCCCATAAGCGCCCTGATTCGTTCGCCTATTCCGTTTTGTTCCATTTATTTTCCAAGTTTGAAGAACAAAGTCTTGACTTGTTCTAAATTTGTTCCTACTGTTTCCAACAGAGAACAACAGAAAACAGCAGCAAGTGGACTCTGCCAGATTTGGCACAAGGACACAAGGCTTCCAGGCACAAGGAGGGCAAAAATGGCCAGAACAAGGCGCAACATCAGAACAATACAGGAGGTTAGCGCCGACTTTCAGCAGCGCGGGAAATCCGTTGCTGAGTGGGCGCGTGAGCATGGCCTGCGGCCTGGGGTCGTTTACGACCTTATGCTGGGCCGATCTGCTGGCAAGCGCGGGGAAGCGCACCGGGCAGCCGTGCTGTTGGGCATCAAGGACGGCGTGGTTGACCGCGCTGGCGCAGCCTGAACAAAGATAGAACAAAAGCGCGAAGCCACCGACATGACTCCGCGCCAAACGCAAAAGGAGACCCCAGATGCGTACAGAGCACACTATCAATAACGAGACCGGGCCGCAATACGCCTCCCCTGTGTCCCGCGACCTTGAGGGCCTGTCGCACGAGTTGATGGGCATGTCTACGGAGGTCACCGGGCAACAATGGGCGCGGCTGCGGCTTATCGTCATGCAGCTGCGGAGCATTGCCGGGCAAGTGGATGGATTGGTTATCCCGGAGGGTGTGTAGGATGAAAATATTTCTCTGCATGTCAAAGCACCTATTCCCGAGCATCAAGGATGACGACTGGCGCGAAGGGGGTCTGCCTATTGAGGCAAGCTCAGCTTTGAGTGCCGCAATTGATTTTGTACACAAGTATCCAGATAAGGCAGGCGTAGATGCGCTCGCTTATAACGAGAGTGATAAGCTGTTTATTTGGGTCAAGCATCCATCCGGAGGAGATGTAACAGGGTTTACCGTAACAATTATCGCAGAATATCGCATAACAAGCGCGTCCGAAAACTGCTACTTCTGGGGGGATGGCAATGCGCCTGTGTAACCCCGACTGCCTCATTGATTGGAAGCCTGTGCAGCCGCCCAAGTACAAAAAGGACTATGAGGGGAAGCTGCTGCGGATACCCACTTTTTCCAGATATCGCCCTGACGGGGCAGATTTGCCGCCGGACGGAGCGGTGGTGTGCATCGAGCGCCGCTACAACAACGGATCACAATTTGAGATGCAGGTCAGTTGGCGCTGCCCGGCCTGCGATCATCCGCATACCGGCTATGTGCCGGAAGCCTGGATTGCCGAGGACAAGGCACAGTTTGTGGAGCCGTCAGGCCTCGCAGACGCAACCTGCGCCATCGGCGACCACCCTGCGGTGCTGTATCTGGCCACAAGTTACAGCCATCCCGATGCGGCCAAACGTGCGGCGCGGGCAAATCTGGCATCGCAGTGCTCTGCGTGGTTCATGCGCCGGGGCTGGTGCGTCATATCACCGCTGAGCATGGGGCATGCCATCGCAGTTGAGGGGGCCGAATTGCCCTCGGATTTTGCGGCATATCAGGAGGTATGCTTGCGCATGCTGGAGGCCAGCGACGCACTGGTGGTGCTGTTGCTGGACGGCATACGCGAGAGCGTGGGCGTAGCCGCAGGAATTGACCATGCACGCAAGCTCGGCATCCCGCTCAACCAGGTCAAGTTGCCGGGGCCGGACGCCTCCGGCGATGCACAGTTTGAACTGGTCCATAACCCCAGGTGGTGGCGCTGATGACCAGGAAATCTGACAGCGATTCGGCGGCCCAACGGGCGCTGCGCATAGCGGAGCTGCTGTTTGGCCGTGTGCTTGATGGGTACAGCAACAAGGAAATTGCGGACGCCCTGGGCTACACCGCCTGCAATGTCTCCCGCGACCTGGAGACCCTGCGCAGCAGGGGCTGGGCGGAGAAACTGGACACAGGCCGCTGGGCGCTGACCACAAAGCCTGTGGCGTTGATGCGCAAATATCAGGATTACATGGCCGATTTGGCCGCCCGGCGCGATGCCTTTGACGCGCGGGTGCAGGCACAGGCCAAAAATCTCTAGGAGCAGGATATGACCAAGAGTGATGTACAACCCACAGTTGCCAGCCCCGCACGCGGGCGGCGTGCAAATAATGCCGAAACGGCCAACGCGGAGCTGGTTGCCACAGATACCTATGAGGCCGGGGCCACGGCTCTGGTTGCGGGCCTGCGGCAGGGCAGCATTGCCCTGCCCAAGGAAGAAATGGCGCAGAGCCTGCACATGGCCGAGACCATTGGCCGTATCAGTGCGTTCCAGATCAACGAAGCTTTTAACCGCGTTGCAATGCTCAAACTGTTGCAGGAGATCCGCGACACCCGCAGTTACAAGGGCGCTACGGTTTCCATGCGCGGTTCCGGTGAGCTGGTGACCGTCACAACCTGGGAGGATTTCTGCGCAGCCAGCGGCTACAGCCATAAAAAAATAAATGAAGATTTGCAGAATCTTACGGCATTTGGCGGTGATTTTTTGGAGCTGCAGGACAAGCTGGGCCTTGGCTACCGCGATTTGCGGCTGCTGCGCAAAGGGTTGGCCGAGTCGCCGCCCGAGGAACGCGAGGCCGTGCTGGCTGATGTGACCGCCGTAGACGGGCCAGACGAGTTGCAGGAGCGCCTGGAAGATTTGCGGCTGCGGCTGGCACAGGCAGAGGCCAAGGCCAGGGAAACTCAGGCTGATATCGAGGCTAAAGAAAAGGTGAGCCGCTCAAAAACTGAAAAGCTCGATGAGCTGTCAGAGCAGGTTGCGAGGCTGACCAGCAGCCATCCTGACGACAAGGCCAAGGCACGCATTACCCGCAACACCAACTCGCTCAAACTGTTGGATGAGGCCTGCGCCGAGGTTACGCACAAAATTACCATTTTGTGCGCCCAGGCTAACGCCATCCTGGCCGATGACGAGAGCACCGAGGAGACCTGCATGCAGGTACACCGGCGCGTGAGTATACTCGTTGAGCACACGGCGGCCAGCCTTGTTGGTAGCGGCGTTGACGTTGACCTGACCGCATGGGTGCAGGCCTCGCCTGCATCAGTGACTGAGGCGTAACCATGACACCCGCGCAACTCCAATATCTGCACGATGTGGCACGCCAGCTGGATGCTGCCCCTGCGGGGGGCGGTGAGCGCGGGCAAATCGTGGCGCGGGCGGCCCAGGCCTTGGGCAAGAGTCCCAAGACTCTCTATGGGCTGTTGCGCAAGCACGTTGGCTGGCAGAGCGGGCGTAAGCCCCGCGCCGATGCAGGAAAGTCGTGCGTAGACCGTGACCTGGCACTTGCTGTCGGCGGAATTGTGCATTTGGCCCGCCGACAAAACGGCAAGCGCACACGCACCATCAAGGGTGCGCGGGAGACTCTGGCGGCCAATGGATATGGCGTCATTAACAATGATACGGGGGAGGTTGTCATGCCCAGCGCCGCAACATTATCGCGGGCCATGCGGCAGCACTGCTGCCACCCGGAGCAGTTGAGCGGCGCTGCTCCGGCTACGTCACTGCGCAGCCTGCATCCTAACCACACATGGCAGGTAGATGCCTCGGTGTGCGTGCTGTACCGCATGCGCGGCAGCCAATCCGTGCGGCTGCTCAACGAGCGGGATTACAACGAGCACAAGCCGGGCAAACTGGTGGAGATCTCCGGGCAACGCATTCTGCGATATCTGGTCATCGACCACTACAGCGGCAACATCTATCTGCATTACGAGCAGGCCAAGGGCGAGGACGCCCTGGGCGTCATCAAGGCACTGATTGGTGCAATTGATGACCGCGGCGCGCGTGACCCAATGCACGGCGTACCAGCACAGGTGTTTATGGACCCCGGCAGCGGCAACAAATCGAGCCTGTTGCTCAATTTTGTGGAGCAACTCGACATCAAGCCTCTGCACCACGCCGCTGGCAATGCCCGCGCCACGGGTGGCGTAGAGGTGAGTCAAAACATTGTGGAGACGCAGTTTGAGGGCCGACTGCGGTTTATGGCGGTGCCCAGCGTTGCCGATTTGCAGGCCAAAGCAGATGCCTGGCGTGCCCACTACAACGCTACGCAGATACTGCGGCGGGCGGGCAAAACGCGCAACGCGTTGTGGGCAACCATAACGAGTGAGCAGCTCCGCACCGTGAGCCGTGAGGTTATGGAGGCCATAGCCGCCTGGGGCGATGTGCGCCGCAAGGTGGACGGGCATTTCAAAATCTCCGTTGATACGCGGGCCTTCGGGGTGCGCGAGTATGACCTGCGGGAGCTTGGATACCACGGATTGTGCGTGGGTGACATGGTGCGGGTGCGACTCAACCCGTTTTTGGCACCCGTGATCCGCGTCATCAAGACACAAGCGGACGGCACGGAGCTGATGTTTGAGGTGTCGCCCATCGACAAGGATGCAGCGGGCTTTGACATTACCGCTCCGGTGATCGGGCAGGAGTATCGGGCACAGCCCAAAACCAGGCCGCAACGCGCCCTGGATGATGTGCTCAAGACTGCCTACGGCACCGCCAGCGTTGAGGAGGCGGCAAAACACCACAAAGCCCGCAATAAAACGCCGTTTGCAGACATTGACCCGATGGCAGACGTCAAGCAGGCCCCCATGCAGTTTCGTGCCAGCGGCACCCCGATGGATGTGGCTGGCACAATGGCTCAGGCAATGCCACTCAACCACGCCCAGGCGGCACAGCGCCTGCGCGGTATGTGCGGCCAGGCCTGGAAGGAAAACCCGGCTGGCTGCATGGCTATGATCAAGCAGCGTTACCCCACACAGGTGCCGGAGGACAAACTGCAGGAGATGGCTGACGCCATCAACGGGCTGCATGAAGCTGGTCAGCATGAGGTTGGGACACGGCCCGCAAGCGGCACGGCCAGCATTACCCATATTGACCTGCGCGGAGGTTTGGCATGCGCAAATTAGCCGCCCCCGCAGAGTTTAAGGCCCTCATTGCCACGCACGGCGGTCAGCGCCAGGCGGCAAGGGCCTGCAAGGTCAGCCCGGCCCTGATCAACCTGCTGGCTAATCAGGGCATGCCGCCCAAGACAGGCTGGGCGAGCCTGCAAAACGCCCTTCAACAATGGCTAACCGCCCAAGGGGCCACCGCCGACACGGTGACCAGGGCGCTGCGCGAGGCCGCACCAAAGGTCAGAACCCCGCGCAAGATCATCAACAAGGCCCAAATCAGGGCCAATACAGCAGGAGAAGACCCCATGATCTTTGGCAAACAGACGCTTGTTCAGGGTGCCCGGAAACATTTTTCTCTCACGCGTGATCCGTTTTCTGACCCGCAGACGGTGGAAGAAATCTATTTGACGCCGGAATCCCGGTATGTGCGCGAGGTGATGTACGACGCCGCCTGCAATGGCAATTTTTTGGCCGTAATCGGCGAGAGCGGCAGCGGCAAAAGCACGCTGCGCGAAGAAATGATTGAGCGGCTCAAGACGAGCGGCGAGAGCGTCATAGTGATTGAGCCGTACACTCTCTCCATGACCGAGACGGACAAATACGGCAAACCGCTGCGCGCCCAGCACATTGCCGAGGCCATCATTGATACTGTGCAGCGCGGTGCCCGGTGCGCGGGCAGCCCTGAAATGCGCGGGCGCATGCTGCACCAGATGCTGATTGCCAGCAGCCGGGGCGGCAACCGCCATGTGCTCGTAATTGAGGAGGCCCACGACCTGCATGTGCAGACCATCAAGAGCCTCAAAAGGTTTTGGGAGCTGAAAGACGGTATGCGCCGCCTCTTGTCCATCATCCTCATCGGGCAAACCGAGCTGCGGGGCAAGCTCTCCAACACACAGGCTGAGGTGCGCGAGGTTGTGCAGCGCTGTGATGTGATCGACCTGCCGCCCATCAAGGACCCGGAGGCGTATCTGGCGTTTCGATTCAAGGTCGCGGGAGCGGACATTACCAGCATTTTTGAACCTGACGCGTTGGCCCTGTTGCGGGAGCAGCTCGTGGTGGCCAGCAGCCTCAACAGCAACGGCGTGTATCTGGGCTATCCCCTCGCCATTGCCAACCTCGCACGGGCGGCAATGTCCAAGGCCTACGAAATCGGCGAGTCCATCGTGACCGGTGACGTTATGCGCCTGGTGCAGCCCAAGGAGGCTGGCCGTGTCTGATAAGGAGTTTGTCGATCTGGTGCGCGCCATGCGCAATGCCCAGACCATCTATTTCCGGTCTAAAAATTGGAGTGATCTGCGTTACGCCAGAGACTACGAGCAACGCGTGGACAATGAGCTGCGGATCAGGGCCGAGGCAGACCGCCCGAAGCAGGCGGCGTTGATATGAGCGGGCGTTCTACCCTGACTATCACAGGCAAAAGCATTACCGCGACCGGCAAGGCCGCAAACCATATTTTCAAAGCCCTACAGGAGATCAACATGGCAAAGCGCGTCAAACCCGTATTGCAGCTGCCCGTTATCAATTCCACAGAGGACGCTGACGCGGTACTGGCTGAAATTGCCGCACACAGGCGCAAGATTGAGTTGTACGAAATTGGCCTGCGCGAAAGCGTTGATGCTCTCAAAACCGAATGCACAGACAAGTGCGAGGCTCATAAGCAGGCTATTTCCACACGGGAGCAGGCCCTGATGCAGTTTGCCCTGGCGCGGCGCGACGATGTTTTCAAGGGCCGCAAATCTGTAGCGCTGACATTTGGCAGCTTCGGGTTTCGCGCTTCATCCACTCTCAAAACCCTGCGAAAGTTCACCTGGGAGCGCGTTCTCAATCTGGTCAAGGATCGTGGGCTGGAGTGCGTGCGTACCAAGGAGGAGGTGGACAAGGATGCGCTGCGTGCCCTAGATGCGGACACTCTTGCCGCAGTGGGGTGCAAGCTTGTTGAGGAGGATTCCTTTTTTTACGAGCTGGCAGACACAGACCTGGCCAGCAACCAGTAAAGGAGGCGCGTATGAGCAGACTCATGGGCATGATCCGCGTTGCCAAGGCCCAGCTTGGCATGGATGAGGACACCTATCGGGACTTTTTGCACAACACTCTGGGCAAGAAGACAATGGCGGGCAGCACGGGCAAGGAGCAGTGGCGCGTTGTGGAGGCGCTTAAGGGGCTGGGTTTCCAGCCCCGGCCCATCCACAAAGGCAAGGAACTGCCCTGCGACCCGCAGGCCAAAAAAATACGGTCTCTGTGGCTGACAATGGCCGACTGCGGTGTGGTGCGGGACAGGTCGGAGCAGGCGCTCAACAGCTACGTGCGCCGCATCACCGGGCAAACGCTGGCCAATGCCACCACCAAACAGTGCATTGTGGTAATCGAGACTCTCAAATCATGGCTGGATCGGTGCGATGATGCTGATGCTCGTGCCAAATGCTTGGCCGTGCTGCGAGGTGAGTCTGGCGCGCCGCCGGTGATCAACGGCGCGCCGATCGCGGAGGTGGACAATGGGCGCGTACAGTGAGCGCGGCAAAGAGATACTCAACACAGTGACCTCCATTATTGATCAGGAGGCCACCAAGGGGACACCGGGCCTTGGCAAGCGCGTGGCGGACATCATTGCTGATCAATTTGGCGGGCAACAGATATATTTGCCCTTTGACCGGGAGCGGCGCGATGCCCGCATTTTTGCCGAGTATCGCGGTGACAACATCCATGCCATTGCAAGCAAGTATCGGGTGTCAACCCACCAGGTTTACAAAATCGTGCAGCGTGAGAAGGCAAAGAGGCGGCAAAAACAGACGTTGCTGCCAGGCGTGCGCATAGGGCAACAGCAATGACGTGCCCGGCCAGCAACCCCAAAGCCCCCATCTATACATGCTGGCAGCGCATTCCGGGGATTACTGATCCCCAGGAGATTCGGCGCTGCCAGCAGTGCCCACACGGCATGGTACTGATCGCATCAGTAACGTGGCAACGTGAGGTGGATCAGGATGTTCCTGACCAGGTAGACGCTCCACAGAGAGAGAACATTATTATGGATAAGCAGACATATACGGTGGCGCAATTGTCAGCATTGATAGGGATCTCTGTCAAAAATATTTACAACGCCAAAGGGCTTAAACGCCCTCCATCATCAGGCTCTATGACGGGGGCCGTGCTGACGGAAATGAGCAAGCGCGGCATAACCTGGGATCAGATTGTGCCAGCGTCCAAAGGTGGCGGGCAAAAGACCGCTGGAGCGCCCGTGCCTGATGATGGACAGATGGTGACGGATGGCAGCGCCACCGCCGCCGAAGATTCGCAGACTGTTGCGGCGGTACAGAAGATGCCCGATGCCGTGCCTACTGTCATGCGTGAGGTCATGTGCGAAAGATGGCCGCTCGAGGTGCTGATCAAAGCGGTCAGGGGCAAGCTGCCCCCCCACACGTCCATCACGATCAGCGCTTAGGGTGGTGGAGGGGAAGATGGATTTTAATCAATTTTCATTCTTGGGTACATTCGTCACCCCGGAAGGTGAGTGTATATGGGGAATGTCTAAACGGTCTTATTGCCGTGTAGCCTTCGCGTCAGGTGCATTTGCACGTTTCTTGGGCTTCACTGGATTAATTGCAACACCTCAACGCCTGATCGACCCTAGAAGTAACCAACCTTGGCAAAAGCCCGGCTCCTGGGGGTGGTATCGGCACAAAAAAATTTTCCAAACCAAGGCAGCGGTCGAGGAAGCCGCCAAGCGTGCCGCTGAAAAATGATGAAAAGGGAGGTTTCACCCTCCCTTTTTTCGTTGCACTATCTGCAATCTATTTGCACAGACGTTTCCCGATATATCCCGCCCAATCCCGGATTATCCCGCCTCTTTTCCACTAGTTATTACGTTACCCATCACCTTGCCGCGCGCCGCGCAGGCGTCCCAAGCTCCGCCTGAGGGCGGAATCCAGTGCCCGAAGGGCAGTAAAGATTAAAGGCTCATCCCACGCCGGGGAGGCGAAATCGCCGCCTCGCAGGCAGCTCCCCCCTAGTTCAATACCGTCGGCGCATCAGTCGCCACCATACTTGCAGGATGCCGCAGCAATAAAAGCTCCAGCTCCTCCAGCAAGGCCTTGCAGCCCTCGCCGTTCTTGGCGGAAATCGTCAACGCATGGGGAAAGGCATCCGCCAGCTCAGCGCGGGCCGGGGCTTCCAGCTGATCCCACTTGTTCAGAATCATCAGCCTCGGCATGCGATCCAGTTCCATTTCGGCAAGGATAGTTTCCACAGCGCTTATCTGCTGCAAAAGGTCAGGATGCGAAGCATCGGCAACGTGCAGCAAAAGATCTGCCGCTTCCAGCTCCTCAAGGGTGGCACGGAAGGCGTCCATCAGCTCCTTTGGCAGATTGCGGATAAAGCCCACGGTGTCGGCCATGATGATTTCTTTTTCCGCAGGAAAGCGCAGCCGCCGGGTTGTGGGGTCAAGCGTGGCGAAAAGCTTGTTTTCGGCCAGCACTTCCGAGCGGGTCAACGTATTGAGCAGGGTGGACTTGCCCGCGTTGGTGTAGCCCACAAGCGCCGCCAGCGGGATGCCCTGCCGTGAGCGCCGGGCGCGGGTGAACGAGCGCTGCCGCCGCAACTGGTCAAGCTCTTTGCGGATGCGGGCCATGCGCTCGCGGATTTTGCGGCGGTCGGTCTCCAACTTGGTTTCGCCGGGGCCGCGCCCGCCAATGCCGCCCATGAGGCGGTCCATGGCGCGGTTTCTGCCCACAAGGCGCGGCTGGGTATAGCGCAACTGGGCCAGTTCCACCTGGAGCTTGCCCGCGCGGCTCACCGCATGCTGGGCAAAAATATCCAGAATAAGCTGGGTGCGGTCAATGACCTTGCGCTCGGTGATGTCTGCCAGATTGTGCAACTGTGCGGGCGAAAGCTCGCCGTCAAAAACCATCATGCCAGCGCGGCCTTGCAGGGCCAGCACTTCAAGCTCTGCCACCTTGCCCTTGCCCATGATGAGGCGCGGGTTGATCTGCGCCACGCGCTGCACCATGCGCCCGGCAACGGTCAGGCCTGCGGTGCGGGCCAGTTCCGCCAGTTCGTCCAGATTGCGCTCCTGAATGATGCGCGGCTGCGTACCTACAGAAACCAGCATGGCGCGGGGGGTGTCGTCGGCTTCGCGGGCGTCCTCTGCCTTGCGGGCAAGCTCTTCTTCCAGAGCTTCGGCGGTGGCAACAAACTGCGATTCCGTGCGATCCCAGGGCTGGGGCGTATCAAGGTGATAGGGCTGGCTGCCCGAAGGATTGGGCAAAAGATGGGCCGCCTGCCATTGCACAGGTTCGCCAACCGGGTTCACGGTGAGCGCCACCACGGCATCGAGCCGCAGAAAGAGCATGTCCATCAGGTCTTCCTGACTGATGCCGCCGGGGGAAAGGTGGGTGTGCAGCAGGCGCAGGCCGCGCAGGCGTTCCTGCCCGCTGCGCCCGCGCGGCAGTTCGGGAATCATGATGCTGCCCGCCTCGCCCACAATAACCATCTGCACCCGGCCCTTGCGGTCAATAAGCAGGCCCAGTTGCCGCCCCACGGCGCGTGAAAGCAGGGAGAGTTCCCGGGCCTGGTCAACGGTGTAGACTTCTTCCGCCGGGAAACGGCGGTTGAACAGGCGGGTGAGTGCTGCAAGCTGGCTCGGCTTGAGCCCTTGCACGTTACCTTCTGGCTTTGGGATGGGAAGCTCCTGAACGAAAAAATGTTAAACCGCACCCGCAACCACTGTACCTCAAAAGGGGCAGGGCTGCGGGTGCGTGAACAAATGCGGTGAGTGGGCTGTGTACAAGCCTAGGGACGCAGATACGAGGTGATCAGGGCATCGTAGCGCGAGGTTGCCTCAAAAGCACGCGATGCCATAACCTGCCGGAACTCAAGGCCCACTGTGGTATCTTTTTCCATTTCTTCCATGGCGGCGGTGTACCACTGCGGCGAGGGCAGCACCAGGATGCTGTGGAAGTTCTTGGCCGCAGCGCGCAGCATGCAGGGGCCGCCGATGTCAATTTCCTCCACGGCCTGCTCAAGGGAGAGGTGGCGTTCCACCGCGCCCGCAAAGTCGTAAAGGTTGACGCAGACAAGGTCAAAGGGGCGAATGCCCTTTTCTGACAGGGTCTGCATGTGCTGCGGCTCGTCCTTGTTGGCCAGAATGCCCGCATGAATCTTGGGGTGCAGGGTTTTGACCCGGCCACCCAGAATCTCGGGGAATCCTGTGACGGTGCTTACTGCGGTGACGGACAGCCCGGCCGCCTCAAGGGCCTTCTGGGTGCCGCCGGTAGAGATAAGCTCCACCCCCCGCGAGGTAAGAAACGTGGCAAACTCCACAAGGCCGCTTTTGTCCGTAACGCTCAGAATAGCGCGACGAATTGGCAAAATATCCATAAGCGACTCCTTGAAAAATGTCCCGAAAAGGGTTTGGCGGCGTATATACGCCCACATTCTTGATACTGCAAAAAGCCCGTTCTGGCAATGCGTTGCAGACAAAGCCCTCCCTGAGGCCCCTTGCCCGCAAAACAAGGCAAGGCTATGCTGCGGCAGGAGGACGTATGCAGCTCAAGCTTGTTTCATGGAATGTCAATGGTCTGCGCGCCGTGGCGGGCAAGCCCGAATGGGAATGGTTTTCGCGCACCGAAGCGCAGGTTGTGGCCTTGCAGGAAACCAAGGCCCACCCGGACCAGTTGAGTGAAGACGTGCGCGACCCTGACGGATGGGAATCCCACTGGTCGTGGAGCACGGTAAAAAAGGGCTACTCGGGCGTGGCGGTATTCAGCAAGATACCTTCGCTGAATGTCAGCGTGGAGCTGCCCCAGCCGGAGTTTCAGGGCGAGGGCCGTCTGCTGCATCTGGAGTATCCGCAGTTCCACTTTTTTAATGGCTACTTCCCCAACGGCGGCGCGGAAGAACTGGACGACTACGGCAAGCCCACGGGCCGCTTTAAGCGCGTGCCGTACAAGATGGGCTTTTTCGACGCCTTTCTCACCTATGCGGAAGAATGCCGCAAGAGCAAGCCTATTGTGGTTTGCGGGGATTTTAATATAGCGCACAGGCCCATTGACCTCGCGCGCCCCAAGCAGAACGAAAAGTATACGGGCTTTTTGCCCGAAGAGCGCGCCTTTCTGGATCGCTTTACGGCCATGGGCTATGTGGACACCTTCCGTCATGTGCATGGCGACAAGGCAGACAGCTATTCCTGGTGGTCGTACAAGAGCCGCGCGCGGGAAAAGAACGTGGGCTGGCGTATCGACTATTTCTTTGTATCGCAGGAACTTGCACCTGCTGTGCGCGATGCCTGGATTGAAACGGACGTTTTTGGTTCAGATCACTGCCCTGTGGGGTTGTGCCTGGAATTCTAAGTACGCAAGTCATGTCTATGCAGCCGGGCTGGAATCGCTTGATTCCAGCCCGGCTTTTTTCCCCCTGATGCCAGTACATTGATGCGCGGCAATCCTGTGCTGGGTAAATCATGCGCCAACCACAAGCATCAATCATAAACTGCTTATGTATGGCTGGGCGTGCTGGTCCAGCAGCTTTCCGTGATACGCAAAGTCATCCAACGCGCTGACATTAAGGCCGATTTCGGCGGTATTGCCTTCCTGCAGAAGGGAGCGTAACAGTATCGCTTGTGGCAATGAGCGTGAATATTGCGGTTTTCAACCGCGCAATAGCCTGAATAACGTTCAAAGAACAGCAGATCCCCACTTTTGAGGCGCTCCGGCAGATGGAGCGCGCCCGCCAGGAACCATCGCCCACCTCGTGGATTTTGTCCGATACTCCTGAGTGCCAATACGTGGCCTATGTCCTTTTGATTCAGCCCTGCCTTCACCTGCTCTTGGGTTTGCCCCTACTCTGATTTCCCCCTCCTGTCCCGGAGGGGAAAGGTTACCTTGCCGCGTCTGCGGCGCAGAATGAGGATTGTGATGAAAAAATATTCCGACTCCACCCCGCCTTTGCTCGCGCACAGGGAAGTGACCCGGCGCGAGGTTCTCAAGTGGTGTACCGCGCTTGGCGGCGCATCCCTTTTGCCATTGGGCGGTGGTTTGCCCCTTGGCCTGGCCCGTGCAGCCACCCAGCCGCCGTATGGCGCGGGCGAGCAGTGCTTTTACTCCGGCTGCGTGGTGAACTGCGGTTCGCAGTGTACGCTGCGCGCCTTTGTCAAAGATGGACGCGTTACGCGCGTTGAAACCGACAATTCCGATGACGGCCCCAACAACAGGGCCATCCGCGCCTGCCTGCGCGGGCGCTCCATGCGCAAATACACCTATTCCCCTGACCGCATTAAGTACCCCATGCGGCGCGTACCCGGCGCCAAGCGCGGCGAGGGGAAATTTGAGCGCATTTCATGGGACGAAGCGCTGGACACGGTAGCCAAGGAATGGGTACGCGTACTGAACACCTACGGGCCGGAGTCCATCCACCGCATGTATGGCTCGGGCACAACGTCCAGCGGCATGACGCGCCGCAACGAATTTTTCAGGCTTGCCAATATGCTTGGCGGGCATCTGGACGAATACGGCACATACAGCACGGCCCAGATTTCAGCCGCTATTCCGTATCTCTACGGAATCAATGCGGGCAATACCATCAATGACATGGCTAACTCAAAGCTCATTGTCATGTTTGGCTGCAACATTCTTGAAACCCGCCAGAGCGGCGGCGGCCTTTCTTATGAGCTGTTTGAAGCCAGAAAAAAAGGCAATGCCCGCATCATCATGGTTGATCCCCGGTATTCGGATTCCATGGCCAAGCTGGGGGACGAATGGGTGCCCATCCGCCCCGGTTCTGACGGTGCGCTTATCGCGGCCATTGCCTATGTGCTCATGAACGAAGGGCTGGTTGACCAGCAGTTTGTGGACACCCACTGCCTTGGTTTTGACGAGGAGCACATGCCCGAGGGCGTGCCCGCAGGCAACAGCTACCGCGCGTACATCATGGGCGAAGGCCCGGATAAAACGGTGAAAACGCCGCAATGGGCGGAAACCATCACCGGGTATCCGGCGGAAAAGATCATCCGCCTTGCCCGCGAGATCGGCTCCACCAAGCCCTGCTGCGTCATTCAGGGTTGGGGGCCGCAGCGCCACGCCAACGGCGACACCATGTCCCGTTCCATTGCCATGCTTGCCATCCTTACCGGCAACGTGGGCATTGCCGGGGGCGGTTCCGGCAGCGCGGAAAGCGTGAGCCAGATTGGTTTTCCGCGCATGCCCGAAGGCACTAATCCGGTCAAGACGCGCATTTCTTTCTACACATGGGTCAACGCCATTGACGACTACACCCAGGTGACGGCCAAAAAGATGGGCCTGCGCAACAAGGAAAAGCTGGATCACGGCATCAAGTTCTTGTGGAACAGCTCTGGCAATGCCCTCATCAACCAGCATTCGGACATCAATGGCACCCGCAAGATTCTTGAAGATGAAAGCAAGTGCGAGTGCATTGTGGTGGTGGAAAACCGCATGACGGCTTCGGCAAAATTTGCGGATATCCTCCTGCCTTCCGTGACGCCGCTGGAACAGGACGACATCATCCAACAGGGCTATCAGGTGGATCAGAGCTCCCTGCTCATTGCCCGCAAGGCCATTGAACCTCTGTTCGAGACCCGGTCGCAGTATGATATCTGCGCGGCCCTGAGCGAAAAAATCGGCAAGCTTCTGGGCCAGCCCGATCTGGCGGCAAAATATACCGAGGGCCGCAGCCAGCTTGACTGGGTGAAGCTCCTGTACGCCCAGGCACGCGCCAAAAAGTCGGAACTGCCGGAATCCTTTGATGAAGCTTCAAAGATCGGCCTGTTCAAGTGGTTCCCCATGCCGCAAAAGGTTGCCTTCAAGGCTTTTCGCGACGATCCGGCGGCCAATCCGCTCAAGACGCCTTCGGGCAAGATCGAAATATTTTCCAAGCGCCTGTGGGATTTGAACCAGACTTGGGAACTGCCCGAGGGCGATGCTATTTACGCCATACCCGTGCATGAGAAAACATGGGAAGGCCCGTGCGATTACGAGGGAATGAAAAAGCATCCCTTCCAGCTTATCGGCCACCACTACAAGGGGCGCGCGCATTCAAGCTATGCCAACATCCCCTGGCTTGAGCAGGTTGCCCGCAGCAGCTCTGGATGAACGAGGCCGATGCGGCGCAGCGCGGCATCAGGCACGATGACATGGTCAAGGTTTTTAACGACCGCGGCGCTGTGGTCGTGCGGGTCAAGGTGACGCCGCGCATCATGCCCGGTGTGCTCAGCCTGCCGCAGGGCGCATGGTACACCCCGGACAAAAACGGCGTGGATCAGGGCGGGTGCATCAACACCCTGACAAAAACGCACATGACCCCCTTGGCCAAGGGCAATCCGCAGCACACCAATCTTGTGGATGTGGTTAAAATCTAGCCTGTTGCGCGGAACTGTCTGCATTGAGGAGATTTATTGTGAAACAGCCGGCTTTTTATATAGATATGACAGCCTGTACGGGCTGCAAGACATGCATGGTGGCCTGCATAGACGGCCATGACCTGCCCCAGGGCGTCATGTGGCGGCGCGTGGCGGAGTACACGGGCGGCAAGTGGGTGCGCCGTGCCAACGGCACGTATGACCAGAACGTGTTTTCCTACTACACGTCCGTCAGTTGCAACCACTGCCAGAACCCCGTGTGCGTGAAGGTTTGCCCCACCACGGCCATGCACAAGGACGAGCAGGGCATTGTGAGCGTGGACCCCGACAAGTGCGTGGGGTGCCGCTATTGCGAGTGGAACTGCCCTTATTCCGCCCCTCAGTATAACAAGCAGTCGGGCAGAATGACCAAGTGCGATTTCTGCAAGGACAGGCTGGCAGCCGGTCTCAAACCCCTGTGCGTGGAAGCCTGCCCCATGCGGGCCATCCACTTTGGCGAATATGAAGACCTGAAAAAGCAGTTCGGCGATGCCGTGCATGTGGCTCCGCTGCCGGAACAGAGCGTGACCTCCCCCTGTCTTGTGATTACGCCGCCCCACAATGCGCAGCCAGTGGGCAGCAACATGGGCAGCATCCGTAATCCGGAGGAGATGTAGCATGGAGTATCTTCAGGAATTTCCGCTGGTATTCTTTACCTTGCTGGTGCAGATGGCCGTAGGCATGGTGCTGGTGGGCAAGTGCGTGCTTGGCAACGAAGCCGACCGCGCACTGCGCGAAGGTGTGCGGCGGCAGAATGTGGCGGCGCTGCTTCTGTTTGCCGTGGCCGTGATCATCAGTTTTGTGCATCTGGGTACGCCCCTGCATGCGCCCTTTACCCTGCTGCACGTGACGCAGTCGTGGCTCAGCCGCGAAATCCTCATGATCGGCCTTATGGGTCTTGCCCTGTTGTGGCTGGTGCTGGTTGGGCGCAAAAAGCATGCGGTGGATGGCGAGAAAAAAGCCATGATCGTGGCGGGCCTGTGCGGTATTGCGCTGCTGTTCGTCATGAGCTGTGTTTACAATCAGTCCACAATGCCCGGCTGGAGCAACTGGAGCGTTTTTACGGCTTTTCTTGCTTCCATGTGCCTGCTTGGCGGATCCTGGCATGGTGTGGTGCTGAGCCTGCGCAAGGAAGGCGCACCCGTGCGCGCACTGGGCCCCTGCCTTGTGTGGGCGATACTGGGCCTTGTGCTTATGGCCGTGAGCCTGCCGCTGGCCATGCCCGAGCAGTCTGCCTTCGTCAATCCGGTTTCCCGTCTGCTGCCTCCGGCGTGCATTGCATGGTCGCACGGCTTGCACGCCCTGGCATCTGGTCTGGGCGTTGTGCTGCTGGCACTGGCTGCGGCCCGTGGCATGCAGGGCAAAGGATTTCGCCCGGCTCTGACGGTTCCCGCATTTCTCCTGATTGTTCTGGGCGAAGTGTTCGGGCGGCTTGTGTTCTATCTTTCATATTCACGCCTGGGCATGTAGGCACGGCAAACTCTACGGGGGCCGTCTGGCCCCCGCATCATTACATATGGAACAGGAAAAGTTGACGCAATATGTTGTGGCCTTGCAGTTCTGCAGCCGCATTTTCCAGAACTCGCCGGATGAAGACCTGCTGCGCGGCGTCATTGGCGGCGGGCTTTTGCAAGGATTTGGCGCTTGGGCCTGTTTCAGGCCTTCAGAACTGGCTGAAAAGCTGTGGAATGGGGTTCTTGATCCAAAGGGCCACGCTGCCGCCCTTGCGGCAGCCTATCCGGCAGAGGCGGCGCAGGATTCCTGCCGCGCATTGTATCTGGATCTGCACATGGATCATCTGGCCCTGTTTTCCGGGCCGCAGCCTGCCGCTGCGCCGTGGGAATCCGTGTGGCGGGAGAAGGATCGCCTGCTTTTTGGCCGCAGAACGCAGGAAGTGCGCGACTGCTACAGGGAGTGGGGCCTAGCCGCAGAACGGGACGGGCACGAGCCCGAGGACCATCTGGGGCTGGAACTGGCCTTCATTCTTTTTCTTGTGCAGAACATGGGCGGGGCCGTTGCCTCAAGCCAGGGGCAATCCCCGAAGGCGGCATTGGCGGCTTTTATGGACGGGCACATTCTGGCCTGGGCCGGAGACTGCCTGAAGAAAACTTCGGAATGCGCCAGTACTGTGTTTTACCGCGAAATGTCGGCTCTTTGTTGCCTGCTGCTCGGAAACGTGCGGGCACTCGTTCAGGAATAGCCTGTACAGCGCACGCCAAAAGGTTTTTGACCAACAAAAGCCGTTCCTTGCCGAAAAAGGCGGGAACGGCTTTTGTTTGAGCAATCTGCCATCAGGCGAAATACAGGGTTGAGCAATTCTCGTTAGAAATTGCTCCGCCGAGGGCGAGGGCAGCTCCGGTCTAGTCCAGCAGGCCCAGCAAACGCGCAACGCGCTGTTCGTTCAGGCCGCTATGCACCTGCACAAGATCCTGACTGTGCTGCATGGCTTCCTGCTCCACCTGGGCAAGCGCCTGACGCATTTCATCAGAATTGAGCATGTGCGGGGTACCGGGAACAGTCTGTTCCAGAACCGGCGCGGCGGAGGTGCTGACGTCATCGTCAGCGGGCGCTGCCGGGGCCGCTGGGGTACTTTCTGCCCTGTTCACGGGCAGCATGGAGTTGACCCTTTCCTGAAAGGTAGGAAAAACAGGCCCCAGATCATTATTGCGAAAACGGAATTCCAGTTCCATCGGGCTTCTCCTCAGGCTTGACGCAGTGCTGCGTCATTGCACTCGCGCTTGAGCGCGCGGCGGCCATGTGGAAAAATTGACCGCCTGTTGGTATTGCCCGAAAATATGCAAATATCAGGCCGTTGTGCGCGGCTCTGGTTTGCTGCTGCAAAATTTCAGTCCATGGTCTTGACCATCAGGCCCGGAGCCAGCCGCACCTGACCATCCACCACAATTTTGTCGCCCTCGGCCACCTCGCCGTCCACAACCGTGCGGTCAGCGTATTCAAACAGCGGCCTCACCTTGCGATAGCTGGCCCGGCTGTCCTTATCCACCACATACACGTAGGATTCTTCCCGGCCAGACTGCACGGCACGTGTGGGCACGGTCAGCGCCCCGGCGGCCATGCCCAGCGGCAGCTCCACCTGCACAAACTGCCCCGGCCACAGGCGGCGCTGGCTGTTTTCAAAGGTGGCGCGCAGCCGGATGGTTCCGGTGCGCGTGTCTACCGTATTGTCCACAAGGGTGAGAAGGCCTTTTTCCGGCGCGCCCCCGGCAGGAGTTGCGGAAACCGGCACCGTTGTTTGCGCCATCTGTTCTATAATGACAGGCAGATGCACCTCTGGCACAGAAAAGCCCACATAAATGGGCGAAAGCGTGTCTATGCTGACAATAACCGTGGCGTCAGCCGATTTGACCATGTTGCCCTTGTCCACATTGAGTGCGCCAACGCGTCCGCTGATGGGAGCCGCCACCGTGCAGTAGCTGAGATCAAGGGCGGCGCTTTCCACGGCTGCCTTGTCAGACTGCACCGTGGCGCGCAGGGCCGCCGCATCGGTCACGGTTTTTTCATAGGCATCGCGGCTTACGTAGCCGCTGCCCACCAGTTTGCCGTAACGGCCCATGTCGTCCTGGGCTTTGGCAAGCTGCGCCTGGGATTTGGCAAGTTGCCCCTTCTTTTCGCGCAGCGCCGCCTCAAAAGGGCGGGGGTCAATGGTGATAAGCGGGTCGCCTTCGCGCACATCCTGACCTTCGGTAAAGTGAACCTGCTGAATCTCGCCCGTTACGCGGGGCTTTACGCCCACAGAGGCAGAAGCCCGCACATTGCCCACAGCATGCAGCAGGCGCGGCACATCAGCCCGTGTAACGGCTTCAACCCGCACCGGGGCAGACGGTACAGCGTTTTTTTTGCTGTCGTCCTGCGAACATGCCCCAAGGGCAAGCAGAAAAAAAAGCAGGAGAGGAGGCAGGGGATTCAGGGCTGGTTTCATTGTATTCCCCGGAAGATTGAAATAGCCGACATCAGGCCGTTGCGCGCAAGAGAAAAAATGAAGCAAGGAGTACCCGCCGTCAAGAAGATAGTTAGCCATGCACCTAACAATCTGCGCTTGCCGCCCTTTTTTGCGATGATTGACATTCGGCACGGTCACGGCATAATTACGCCGCATTTTTCGTGCAACCATCTGCGGTCGTTTTTTGAACGGCGGCAACCTACAGCCCCATTTTCGGAGCTGAATCAACATTATATATGCGCCTTGCGGCGCTCCAGGAGCAGGAATTGGCAAAAAACCGCGCATTGCAGCAGTGGCGGGTGGAGGATTCCATCGAACTGTACGGCATCCGTAATTGGGGTGCCGGGTATTTTGACGTGTCGGATGCGGGCGAAGTTGTGATTTGTCCGCAGGGGCCCAAGGGGCCGCAGGTTTCGATACCGGAAGTTATCGCCGGGCTGAAAGAGCGCGGGTATGATATGCCCGTGCTGTTGCGCGTGGAGAACATTCTGGATTCGCGCATTGCCAATATCCACGAATCATTCCGCAAGGCTATCAAAAGTCTGAATTATACCGGTTCGTACCGTGGCGTTTTTCCCATCAAGGTCAACCAGCAGCAGCAGGTTGTGGAAAAAATAGCCCAGTTCGGCTCCACCTACCATCACGGCCTGGAGGTCGGCTCCAAGGCGGAACTCATTGCCGCCGTGTCGCTCATGCGCGACCGCGAGGCCTGCATTGTTTGCAACGGCTACAAGGACGAAGAATTTATCGACCTTGGCCTTCAGGCTCTGCGCCTTGGCTTTAACGTGCTCTTTGTTCTCGAAATGCCCAGTGAGCTGGAAGTTGTGCTTGAGCGCAGCAAGGCTCTCGGCGTGCGGCCAAACATCGGCGTACGCGCCAAGCTGGCCGTCAAGGCCAGCGGCCACTGGACGGATTCCGGCGGCGAACGCTCCACCTTTGGCCTTTCGCCCGCACAGATCGTGGACGTTGTGGACACGCTCAAGGCCAACGACATGCTCGACTGCTTCAAGCTGCTGCACTACCACCTCGGGTCGCAGGTTTCCAATATTCGCGACATCCGTACCGGAGTCATGGAAGGCGCGCGTCTTTACGTGGGCCTCGTGCAGGAAGGCGCGCCCATGGGCTACCTCGACCTTGGCGGCGGTCTGGCTGTGGACTATGACGGTTCGCACACCAACTATGTTTCGTCGCGCAACTATACGCTCGACGAGTACAGCGCTGACATTGTCGAAGCCATCATGAGCATTCTTGATGAGCAGAAAATCCCGCATCCGCACATCATTACGGAATCTGGCCGCGCCACAGTGGCCTACTATTCCGTGCTGCTCTTTAACGTGCTTGATGTGAGCATGGTGGAAGAAGTGCAGTTGCCCGACACCCTGCCCGAGGGCACGCCGGAGCCGGTGCTGAACCTGCGCGAAACCCTTGCCAACATCACCCTGCGCAATTTGCAGGAGTGCTATAACGACGCCATTTACTACCGGGACGAGATGCGTCAGCTTTTCTCCACCGGGCGGGTGAATCTGCGTCAGCGCACCTTGGCCGAGCGGTTTTTCTGGGCCATCATCATGCGCATTGCTCAGGAAAAAACCCGGCTCAAGACGATACCCCGCGATCTTGCGGACATCGACGTGAGCCTTGCCGATATCTATTACGGCAACTTCAGTGTATTCCAGTCCTTGCCTGACTCCTGGGCCATTGACCAGCTGTTCCCGGTGATGCCCGTGCACCGGCTCAAGGAATTTCCTTCGCGACAGGGCATTATTTCTGACATTACCTGCGATTCTGATGGCCGGATTGACCATTTTATTGACCCGCAGGGCATGAAGCCCACCCTTGATCTGCACCCCCTGCGTGACGGCGAGGAGTACTACCTTGGCGTGTTCCTGGTGGGTGCGTATCAGGAAACCCTGGGCGATCTGCATAACCTCATGGGCGACACCAACGTTGTTTCCATCAGGGTGCGGGATGACGGTAATTATGAGTATGTGCGCGAAATCAGGGGTGACTCTGTGGCGGATATTCTGAGCTATGTGGAATATGAGCCGCGCCGCATTCTGGAAGATCTGCGCAGTACGGCGGAGCAGGCTGTGCGGCAGGGGCGGATTTCGCCCAGCGACCGGTTTGCCATTATGCAGGTTTTTGAGGACGGTTTGCGCGGGTACACCTATTTTGAACGGTAACAGCGGGAAACCTTCCTGCTGTCACGGCGGCGTGTTTTTGAGAGGCAACTCTCAGAGACGCGCCGCTTTTTTATGGCGTTTTTTGCCATCAGGGTTTCGATGGCTCCCAGATAGGCCTGGTAGCAGCCGTGATACGACTCCAGGAGATGTTACGTATTGTTGGGAGTAAGTTTGTTAAGAAAAGCAAGAAAGTCTTCGTTGAATGTGTTGGCTATATGGGTCTGAAGACGCGTGCAGGCGGCATCCACCATATCATTTGCGATGTGTTCGCTTATAATGTGGTGTCCTTCCACGGAGTTTTCAATAAAGTCTTTTGTCAGTGAGAGGTAAGAGCGGAGAATGGTAATTTTGTCGAAAATGATATTGTAATATGTTTCAAGATAAACATTTCTTGAATGGGAAAGTATGATGGCGTGGAAATCTTTATCCATGGACAGATATTCACTAAAAATTTCTTTTTCAAGATATGTTTTCGCCAGGGAAACGCTGTTTTCCATTGCTGCTGCAAGCCGTGTGGGGTCGGCAGCGTACGCGCACCGCAAGGCTCCCACTTCCACATAGATGCGCGCCTGCACGAGCGAAAAAAGATCGTCTTTGGAAAAGCGGAAGACAAACGTGCCGCTGCGCGGACGGATTTCCAGCAGTCCTTCGCTTTTCAGGCGCAGAAAGGCTTCTCTAACTGGAGTTTTTGAAACCTTGAATTCATCGGCCAACTCTGAATCAAGCAGCTTTTGCCCCAACAGAAGTTTTTTGGTGAAAATCTGTTTTTTAATTTTTCGGTAAACGATGTCTGCAATAGAAGCGATGGTGGACATGGGGGGAACCTCATTGCACTCTCTTAAAGGGACAGCCGCATGTAAAGGGCGCTACCGCGCTTTTTGTGGCAAGCCTCAGCGGGTGCGACGGGTACGGAGCTTCATCGCTTCTTTCACTTCTTTTCAGGAGCGCTGCATAGCATCCGCCATTTCCAGTAGTTAGACGGAAACGGCGGTCTGCGGTGAGGGCTTACTGCAGATTTTCCCCCCCACTTTCCCTAAAAAAGAAGCTGCAGACGCAGCCCGCAAGATTCATTCCCGCAAGCAGTAAAAGCGCCGCGTGGTGGTTGGACGTCTCAACCGAATATATTTCTACCAGCTTGCCGTAAAGAGGTGTGGAGATGGCAATGCCCAGAAATCCGAACGTGTTCAGCATGGCTATGGACGTTCCTGTTAATTCTCTAGGCGACACCTCTTTGCATAAAGTCATCATGACTGAAAAAGCTCCGGAAAAAAAGCCCGCAACGCCCAACAATGTAACGCCTGCAGCCAGTGATGCGTCCGCTCCACCAAACGCCAGGAAAAACCAGACGAGGCAAACCACAAGAAATGGGGCGGTAATAAAGATTTTACGCTTCCCGTAATGGTCAGAGGCATAGCCCAGAACGAGGCTGCCCAGCATGAAGGCCAGAAGCTGCACTGAGGCCAACTTTGAAGCCACAGCAAGGTGGATGCCGTAACTGTCGCGCAGGAAGGAAATGCTCCATGCACCGGCAAAGCCGAGCAGCTGACTGCCGACAAAAAAATAGAAGATATCAATAGCAAGTAGATGGCGGTTTTTTAGAATCGAAATGAGCGACCGCCGCAGAGGTATGGATGGCGTGTCAGTACCGCTGGAGACAGCGGTACTGAGGCCGATATCCTCGGGTTTGTTGCGCACAAACAGCAGGCAGAGCAATGCAAGAACCAGTGTGCCGCAGCCGATGGCCAAAAAGGCTGTACGCATGCTGCATACGGCTACAAACATGCCCAGAGGTGCTTGGGCGCAGATGCTGCCCAAGTTGCCTACGAATAGGCATACTCCCGCCAGTGTGCTGAATTCCCGTTCGCGAAACCATTGTGACTGTGCCTTCATCACGCAGACAAAGCTGGACGCAACGCCAAGCCCCACGGCAAACCTGCTGATGTAAAGGGCCGTTGGGGAAGTCGTACAGCCAAAGGCGATGGTCGCCACGCCCGCAAGAGTAACCGAAATCGCCGCCGTGCGGCGTACGCCGATGGAGTCGACCATGATGCCGCAGGGAATCTGCGCCAGACAGTATGCGTAAAAGTACATGGAGGCCAGCATGCCGAAGTCGCTAAGGCTCAGACTGAACTGTTCCATGAGTGGCTCTTTGACCACGGAAATAGCCATCCTGTGGAAAAAACTCACCATATATGTCGCTACCAGCAGCGACCAGACCACCCACCGATAGCTTGGCGCATCAGATGTTGCAGATTGCGTTTCCACCCTGTCCTCCTGCTTGGCTTTTCCCCAATTGGCTGTGTTCCCTCGCTGCAGGATGCGGCCAATCGGGGAGACCTTGTCGTCAATGTTGCCAAACAGCCCCCGCGCGAATTCCGCACAGGGGCCGTTTGGGTGGATCAATACTTGTTGATGGTCAAAATGATGGCGCTGACCATGCCCACCAGCGCCACAACTATAAGAAAGGTCAGGGCAGCGGCGAAACTGCCCAGACGGCTCATGAGATAGCCAAGCACCACAGGGCTGACTGCCGCGCAAAGCATGCTGAGCCCATTCATGAAGCCCGTGCCGATAGAAATGGCGTCTTGGGGAATGAGTTCCTGCAACAGTGTTAGGGACAACGGCGCACCGGGAGTGATGGCGGCCATGCCAAGGCATATGCAGATAGCTGAAAGATAATTGTTGCTTACGGTGGAAGCGAAATAGAGCGCTGCCGCCACCCCGGCCGTGGCCAGAATGATGAAGGGCGCACGGCGCCCTAATTTGTCCGAAGCCCATCCGGTAAGCAGTTTACAACCAATGGCCAGGATAAAGGGCATGGAGGCCAGAAATCCCATTTCGGACCAGGAAAAGCCCCTCTCGGTTTTGAGATATGCGGGCAACCATGTCAGCAGGCCCCAGTACACCACATTGTGCACGCAGTAATAGACAACCACGCACCAGTACAGCCTGATTTTGCATATGGCGGCGAAGTTCCGCCATATGCGCGCGGCTCCGCTTTTTTCCCCATGCTCAACCTTGAGCTCGGTAGCTGCGGCCTGCCCCCGCTCGATATAGTCTATTTCCGCCTGATTTATGTTTTTATGCTGGCGGGGAGTGTCAGTCGTATGCAGTAGAAACGCGATTGGGATCAATCCGATTGCCGCTGCAAAAAAGAAAGTCCAGTGCCAGCTGTGGTGCGCAACAATCCATGCGAAAATTGGCATGCCGAGCGCAGGCGCAACGCTGGTGCCTATAAACCAGATTGCGCTGGCCTTGGCTTTTTCTTTTACCGGAAACCATGCCCGGCAATAGGTGTTCATCATGGGAAAGTGCAGGCCCTCGCCCAATCCCAGCAGAAACCGTGAAAGCAGCATGACTCCCAGAATGGAGGCGAACCCACCGATCAACATGGAGAAAAACCATACGATGATGGCGGCGATCATGGATTTTTTTGGACCAAAAATGTCGCCCAGACCACTAAGGCAAACGTTACCCAAGCCGTATGCCAGCAGAAAGCAGGACATGAGCAGCCCGGTTTTGGTGGGGTTGCCTGCGAGACCCAAGTCTTGCAGAAAGGCATTGTCGGCCATGAGCACCGTTATGTTAACGCGGTCAATATAAGCCACGGTGATGGTCAACAGCAGGATGGCCAACAGGATGAATCTCTTATGCGTAGGTTTTTCAATGAGATCCACGGCAGTATCCATTTGCATGGTTATCCCTCTTTGATGAGCGTTATGCCCGGCGGGCGCTCTTGCTCATCCGCCGGGCAACGGTGGAATCTCCGCTATTTTTTTATAGTGGCGACAAGGTACTCTTTCACAACCTCGTCATTAAGCTCCTGCCCCAGCCCGGGAAGCTCCGGAGCGCGGTATTTGCCCCTAACCGGCTGATAGTCGTTGGTGCAAAGCTCGCGAATGCACTGCTTGAGTGCATAGGAATGGTGCTCATGGATGAGAAAGTTGGGAATGGCCGTTTCCATATGCAGCGCCGCAGCCTTGGACACGGGGCCACCGCATACATGGATTTGCACTGAGGTGTCATAGACATTGGCCATGTCGCAGATTTTTTTTGTTTCGGTAATGCCGCCGGCAAGGCATATGTCCGGCTGAACTACGGCAAGCGCCTGCTTTTCCAGGAAAGGCCGATACCCCCAGCGCGTGTAGACGCGTTCGCCAGTGGCCACGGGAATGCCTATAGTGCGTGCGATGAGGGCCATGTTTTCCACATGCATGGAGTGCATGGGTTCCTCATAATAAAAGATGCGTAGAGGGCGCAGTTGCTCGGCCAACTGGATGGCCGCGTTGCAGCTCAGGAACGAATGCAGTTCAATGATGATGTCAAGCTTGGGGCCGGCCTCGCGGATGGCCTTTACCCGGTTTACGGCCATTTCAATATCCTGTTGGGGCAGGATGCCGTATCCCGTGTGCTTTGGGTTGCGCTTGGCGTTTTCATCCACCATCAGGGGGTCAACCTTGATGGCGTCATAGCCGTCGGCCATGGCCTTACGCGCTGCCTGCGCATAGTCCTGCGGGTCTTTCATGTATTTGTGCTTCAGATCCCAGTCGAACTGTATCTGGCTGGCGTAGCAGCGCAAGGTTTCATTGGTCTTGCCGCCAAGCAGCGCGTAGAGCGGCAGATTTGCCACCTTGCCCCGGATGTCCCAGCAGGCGATATCTATGGCGCTTATGCCGCCATAGATCACAGGGCCGCCGCCGCAACCCCAGAAGGTGTCCCTGAACAGTTTTTCCCATATCTGTTCGACATTGCAGGGGTTCATTCCAATGATGCAGCGCGCCAGATCACGCAGTATCCCTACGCCACCTTTGGAGGCGAAGCCATAAGCAAGACCGACTTCGCCGATGCCGCTGATGCCTTCATCCGTGTTGATACGAATGAAGATGGGCTCAAACATGACCATGTCAGGATAATGTTTGTTGATCTCACAATCGAACACTTCGACGCTTGTAATTTTCATGTCCGCTCCTTATTGCGTCTAAAAATACATGTAAAAAACATATACTGGATAAGGTTCGGATAGCATGGCAGGTTTTTTTTAAGCAAGATAAAATGTGAAATATCATTATGAATCATCTGATATATCACAAAAAACATCATGTTGTCCGCATTGATGTGTTCTATTGTTGATATTTGTTATTATAGAAAATTTATGGAGGATGAATCACGTGCGAAAGTATTCGCACGCAATTGGAGGAAAGCGATGCGCATAGCAGCGTTGATTCAAAAGAAAAAACGGGGGAGGGACGCTGTGACGGCGACTTTATGCCGTTGCCACGACTGGGGGCAATATGAACCGATGAGGGAAGAAGGGGATATCTGTTCTTGTGAAGCGGAAACGAAAAAATTACGCCTCCCAACACCTCACACGCCACCCATCACCCAGCTCTTTCCACTGTGGTGCTTCCTGACGGCAAATGCCCTTTGCCTTGGGGCAGCGCGGGTGAAAGCGGCATCCGGCGGGCGGAGCCAGCGGGCTTGGCAGCTCGCCTTCAAGCGCGGCAATGGGTTCGCTACGGCGGCTCCCGGTGGGCATGGCAGCCATGAGGGCCTGCGTGTAGGGGTGCGCCGCACCGTCAAATATGGCATCGGTGGGGCCTTCCTCCACAATCTGCCCCAGATACATGACCAGAATATGGCGGCACAGAAAGCCCACAACAGCCAGATCGTGCGAAATGAAAAGATAGGCTGGCCCGAACTGCTCCTGCACCTCGCGCAGGAGGTTGAGCGCCTGCGCCTGCACTGAGGCATCGAGCGCGGAAACAGGCTCGTCGCACACGACCACGTCTGGCCGGGTGATGAGCGCCCGCGCCACGGCAATGCGCTGCCGCTGCCCGCCGGAAAATTCGTGCGGATACCGGCGGCCCATGCCTTCAAGACCCACTGTAGCCAGCATGGCTTCGGCCTGAGCGTGACGTTCCTCGCGGGAGACGCCGCGCGCTGCCAGCGGTTCCGCCACAGAACTGCCCACGGTGAGCCGGGGATTGAGGGACGAAAAAGGATCCTGAAAGATCATCTGGATGCGCCCGGCGGCCCAACTGTCCGCCCCGGCAGAGGGCAGGGGGCGACCATCAAGCAGCACCTGCCCCTGAGAAGGGGCCAGCAATCCGCAGGCCAGACGCCCGAGGGTGGATTTGCCGCAGCCGGATTCGCCCACAAGGCCGAGGCTTGCGCCTTTGGCGAGGCTCAGGCTAACGCCGTCTACGGCAACAAGAGAGCGCTTTTCGCCGAACAGTCCCCGTCGGATGTCAAACACCCGTGAGACATCCTCCAGCCGCAGCAGGGCGGATGCGGAAGACTGTTCCGGCGCAAGCTGGTTCAGCATGTTTTGCCCGCCACGCCTGCGGAGCTGAAAGTCGCCATGTCGTTGTACACGGAGGCAGCGCAACGCAGCAGGTGATAGGCCACAGCGCCGCCGGTGCCTTCGCCAAGGCGCATGCTCAGGTGCAGCAGGGGATTGTTGCGGGCTTCGCCGCCGGTCAGCTTGGACAGGGCGCGCACGTGGCCCGGCTCTGCCGAGGCGTGGGAAAGCACTGCGTAGTCGGCAAGCTGGGGGCAGATGTGCAGGGCCGCCACATAGGCCGCGCTGCATATAAAGCCGTCAACCAGCACGGGCAGGCGGCGCGAGGCAGCGCCAAGCATCAGCCCGGCCATGAGAACAATTTCAAATCCGCCCAAGGCGGCCAGAATATTGATGGGGTCGTCGCCTTCCAGCATGGAAGCATTGGCTGCCAGCGCGCGGCGCACGATTTCAGTCTTGTGGCGCACCATGTCGGGATCTGCGCCAGCGCCGGGGCCGGTCATCTGCTCGGGGTCAAGGTGCAGCAAGGCGCAGTACAGGGCAGTGCCTGCCGTGCTGTTGGCAATGCCCATTTCGCCCACGCCGAGGCAGCGATAGCCATTATCCGCAAGTTGGTGCGCCAGTTCCACGCCCATGCGCAGCCCCTTGAGGCAGGTTTCGCGGCTCATGGCCGGGCCCTGGCTCATATCTGCGGTGCCGTCGCCCAGGCGGCGCTCAATGAGGATGGCGTGCGGCTCATAGGGGCCGCCGTCGCAGCCTGCGTCCACTACGCGCAGATCCATGCCCGAGGTCTTGCATAAAACATTGACGCCCGCGCCGTTGTTAAAAAAGTTTTGCACCATCTGGCGCGTCACGGCCTTGGGAAAAGGCGAAACGCCCTGATCGGCAACGCCGTGGTCGCCCGCAACCGTAAGCATGATGGCCGGGCTGACGCTGATGGGCGCTTGCCCGCCGCTCATGGCATAGAGCCTCTGGGCGAGGTCTTCAAGGCGGCCAAGGCTGCCCTGCGGTTTGGTGAGGTCGTCCAGATGGGCCTGGGCATCGTCCAGGTCTTTCTGAAGCAGGGGCGCAATGCGCAGGCCGGGCAAAATCAGTTCCAACAGGTCGGATTGAGTGGTTTTCATGCCGTTTGTTTATCCTTAACAAGGGGCGTGCGCAAGACGGGACGCCTCGCCGCCGCGCGGGGTAAATCCATTTGGGGGACTTTACGATTGCGGCAACGTGCTTATGTTAGCGACGAGGTAAGGAATTTATATGAAAGCCAGACCCATCTATATACAAAGAAATCTGCCTTGCCGTGGCCGCTCGCGTCCTGGGCGTGTAGAAGCGGCGGCAGTTGAGGGAAGTTTTGCCCTGCGTCTGTTTTTTTTGATGCTGGCGGCGGCTCTGCTGCTGTGCACGCCTTCGCGGGCTGGGGCCGTAGCGGCGGACAGCCCCCGCATGACCCCTGTGGTGCGCGCCGTGCAGGCTGTTGCCCCGGCGGTTGTGAACATAACAAGCACACATATTGTTGAAGGGCAGCGGCTTTCGCCCCTTGAGCAGTTTTTTGGCCCGGGCTTTCCCGGCTTGCCGGGTTTTGATATGCCCGGCGGGCGCAAGGTGCGGCAAAAGCGCGTCAGCCTTGGTTCTGGCGTCATTGTAGATGGAGAAAAAGGCCTTGTGCTCACCAACGCGCATGTTATCGCGGGTGGGGATGAAGTCATGGTGCACCTGCTGGACGGCAGGGAATTTCCCGCCGCCGTCAAAGGGGCTGACCCGGATTTTGACATTGCCGTGCTCCAGATCAAGGGAGCGTCAAAGCTGCCTGCCGTAAAGCTTGGCGATTCTGGCGACATCATGCCGGGCGAAACCGTCATCGCCATCGGCAATCCCTTTGGTTTCAACCATACCGTCACCACGGGCGTTGTTTCTGCGCTTGGGCGCACTATCCGCAACAAGGACGGCGCGTTCACCGATCTTGTGCAGACTGACGCGGCCATCAACCCCGGCAACAGCGGCGGCCCGCTGCTGAACATCGAGGGGGTGCTCATAGGCATCAATACTGCCGTGGATGCACGCGCCGAGGGCATTGGCTTTGCCATCCCCATCAACAAGGCCCGTCGCGTCATGCACGACCTCATGAGCGCAGGGCGCGTGGCCCCGCTCTGGCTGGGGCTTGATTTGCAGGATGTGGACGGGCGCACGGCCATGGCCCTGGGCCTCAAGGATGCTGGCGGCGTTCTGGTTACGGCGGTGTTTCCCGGTTCTCCCGCTGCCAAGGCGGGCATAGCGCCCGGCGACATACTTGAAACCATAAATTCTTCACCTGTGCGCGACAGGCGCGATTATCTGGATATTTTGCGCAACCAGACAGCCGGAACCCCTTTGCGGCTGCAACTGCTTCGCGAGGGCGGCGCGTTGAAGATCGAGGCTACCCCCGAACCCTTTGGCGATGCGGAGGCCCGTGCCCTGCTGGAGCGCCGCTGGGGATTCAGCGCAGCGCAAACCGCGCAGGGCGTGGTGGTGCGTCAGGCCAGGGCAGACGGCCCGGCATCTTTTTTGCGCCAGGGCGACCACATAACGGCGGTGGGCGCTGCCGAGACCAGAACTATGGAAGATTTTTTACAGGCTTTCAGAAGAGAGCGCATGTCCGGGCAGATTTTGTTGCAGGTTGTGCGCAACGGCAAGGGCTATTACGCGCGTCTTGTGCCATAAGGCCATAGACGTTTTGTAACCAGTTGTTGAGGCAAAGTATTTTTAAAAAAACTTTTCCGCCTGTGCTGGGGCGGGGCTTGATATTCCTGTGGTTGTTGCCCGGTTGGCTATTTTCCAGCCGACACTTGACAGGGTGGATGCCTAAAGCTATCCATTGCACAAGCGGAATTTAGCCGCTTGAAAAATCAAGCAAGTCAATGCAAATTTGGAGGACACCATGGGTTATAATGTTAATGTTGACGTTGACAAGTGCGTGGGCTGTGGCGAATGCGTGGACGTGTGCCCCGTTGAAGTTTACGAAATCAAGGACGGCAAGTCCGAAGCCGTGAACGCCGAAGAATGCCTTGGCTGCGAATCCTGTGTGGAAGTTTGCGAAGTCAGCGCTATCACCGTTGAAGAAAACTAGGAATTGCAGGGGTGCCCAAGCGGCATTCCCTTGCTGATTCTGCCGAGTTTTCATTGTGCCGCCCGGCGCGCACGCGCCAGGCGGCATTTTCATAAGGTACAGGCCGCTTTGCCGCCAGAGCATCCTGACTTTGAGAATGTGCATTCTCAAAGTTTCAAGACGCCCGCTAAGGCGCTTATCAGCGCATACAAACCGCGCGCACGCCTCTTGTGGCGGACGTCTGCTCAAGCAGCCGCCAGGGCGATTTCTGTGTGAAATCGCCTGTTCTCCCTCATGTCTTCCGCACTACCGCAGGATAACCATGATCCCTGATCTGATCTCTATTTTTACCCGCTATGAAACGTTGCGGGCCGAAGTTGACGACCTTTTCGGCAGGGTGCGCGGGGCCTTTCCCCAGTGCGTAGTCTGCAAGGAAGGCTGTAGCGATTGTTGCCACGCGCTTTTTGATCTTTCCCTTGTTGAAGCCATGTACATCAACAAGGCATTTGAGGCCGCCTTTGGTTACGGGCCGCAGCGCTCCGCCATTCTTGAGCGCGCTTCTGATCTGGACCGCCAGGCCACGCGCATCAAGCGCGAGCTGTACCGGGCGGAAAAAGACGGCGAAAGCCCCGAGGCCATCATGGAGCGCGCGGCCCAGATCAAGCTGCGCTGCCCCCTGCTGGACGATAATAACGAATGCCTGCTGTACCACGCCCGGCCCATTACCTGCCGCGTGTACGGCGTGCCCACGGCCATTGCCGGGCAAGGGCATGTGTGCGGCTTTTCCGCCTTTGAAAAGGGCAAGCCATACCCCACCATCCATATGGACAAGATCCAGAACAGGCTTGAAGACCTGAGCAGGGATGTGGCCACAACAGTGCAGAGCCGCTTTAAAGAACTGCATGACGTGTATGTGCCTTTGTCCATGGCTCTGCTAACCCGCTACGATGAGGCCTATCTGGGTATCGGCCCGGCCAAGAAAGAAGAGGCCTGATCGGGCGTGAAAGGAGTTTGAGATGTACGGCAGCATTCCCGCCACCGTCTTTCGCGATGGAACGCCGCAGCAGCTTTCGGATGAGCAGGAAGGTCTCAAGCGCGAAATTTATGAGCGCATGAATCCGCGCCGCCGCAAATTTGTGGACCGCATCGGCTATGAAAACTGGGATCCTTTCCAGAAGCCCAACGAGCCGCTTGATATGCGGACAGATGTGTCCAAGCGCACCACGCAGCAGCTGGTCAACGAATTTCTGAAAGACGCGGCCAAAAAAGGGCCGTATGGCAAGGCCTACAGCAAGGGCGCTACAGAATGCGCCCTTGGCGTGGTCAATAAGGACGAAAAGTACATGGGCATTTTTGATTTTTGCCGATGGTACTATGATCTTTTGAAAAAAGAGGGGCACATAGCATGAAAGCTCGCTACGATGACCTGGATGAATACATTGCCGATCTGAAGGCGGAAATCGCCCAGAACGAGCAGTGCGCTACCCATTACTACAATCTTGGTCTGGCCCTGCTGACCAAGCGCGACTTTGTGGCTGCTGAAGAAGCCCTGCTGAACGCTGTGCGCAATTCGCCGCATCTGGCGGAAGCCTATGTGCAGCTTGGCGGCATCTGCCTTGAACGCGGCGACCTTGACGGCTGCCTGCGCTACAATGAGGAAGCTGCCAACTGCCGCGCCAAATTCCCCGTGCCGTGGGGCAACATTGCTTTTGTGCACCTGCAACGCGGCGAGCCCGATAAGGCCATCACGGCCCTGAACAAGGCCCTCAAGTGGGATCCCAACTTTGTGCAGGCCAGAAATGCGCTTTCCACCGCCTATTATATGAAGGGCGACTTTGCGGCTTGCGAAACAGCCTGCAAGGAAGTGATCAAGCAGCAGCCCGGTTTTGCCCCGGCCTGGAACAATCTGGCGCTGGCGCAGTTTGAAATGGAACAGTACGCCGACGCCGCAGAATCCGCCAAAAAGGCGCAGGCTCTGGGATTTGAAGTGCCGGAAGGCTTCCTCGAAGAGCTTAAGGCCAAGGGCGTCTAAGCCGCACCCCGTATGATGAATGTCCGTCAGGGCCGCTGGAGAAATCCGGCGGCCCTGACTGTTATTGGGGGCTGATGGGGGTAAGGTTCAAAATGAGTAATTCAAAACAAAAAAGCCCACCGGCATATACCGATAGGCTGTAAACGCACAAAAAAATATTGTCTCAGGCGGTGTCGCTGTCCGCAAGCTCACTGCAAAGGGCCGCGCCATTGCTTACGCCTGCCAGCGCAACCTGAAAGGCCTCCACGTGTTCGGCGGGCAAACGCAGTTGCAATCTGGCCTCAGCCTGATAGTCTTCACTTTCAAGGCGGGCTTCGTACGTTGGCAACATGCGGCGCAGGGCATCAAGGTGCGCGTAGGCAACGGTAAGCTGCAAACTGGTTTCCGGCACACGCTGCCTCACGGGCAGATCGGCCAGATTTTCGCGCACACTGTCCTGATAGGCCCGCACAAGGCCGCCTGTGCCAAGCTTGACGCCGCCAAACCAGCGGCTCACCACCACGCACAATTCGCCAATGCCGCTGTGCAGCACAATTTGCAGCATGGGCCTGCCAGCAGTGCCGTGGGGTTCTCCATCGTCTGACGAACCGATCTGCGCCGTATTCCCCGGCGCGCCAGCGGCATATGCCCAGCAGTTGTGCGTTGCATCGGCGTGCTTGCGCCGCACCTGTTCCACAAAGGCCCGCGCTGTTGCCGCATCCGGCGTATGGGCGCACTGGGTCAGAAAGCGGCTGCGGCGGATAACGATTTCTGTGCAGTGCGGGTGTTGCGGCGCAACATCAGGCACGGCATAGCGCGTCATTCGTCGTCACCGCATCTTCTACAGGCGGCGCGCTGGGCGTCGTTCAGAGGTGGGCAGAATTCGCGTATGCAGTCTTTTGCATTGGGGTAGCGCAGGGTCAGCTCTTCCGGCTGGCCCAGGCGCAGGTCTTCCATATCAAAGCCCGGTGAAACCGTGCAGCCCACAAGTGCAAACTCGCTGCCTGGCGCAGGCGTTGCGCCAAACCAGCAGCCGCCGGGAATGGTAAACTGCACGTGTTGCCCCGCCATAATATTCGGGCCAAGGATCACTTCGCGCGGTTGCCCGTGTGTATCAATACAGGCCAGGCGCAAGGGGCCGCCAAGGTGGAAATGCCACAGTTCATCCTGCCTGATGCGGTGCAAACGTGAATATTGACCCTGCTCAAGCAGAAAAAGGATGGCTGTAGATACGGGTCTTGGCCCTATAAAACCACAGGGCATTTCATCCGCCGTAAGAATTTGCGGAGCTTCGTATGTGCGGTGATAGAACCCCCCTTCGGGGTGGGGCCGCATGCCGAAATGGGATATGATTTCTTGGGCGTTCATAGGTTCCTTTTAGCTTGTCATAGCGTTCTGCGCAACGGTATCAAGGGCTAAAGGGCGGGCCTGCAAAAATAATTTTTTGTAAAAAAATGCTTTACAAGGCAGTGAGAATTCTTTAATCAGGAATTGTTCCTGATAAAAACAATAACTTCATCGAGGAGAATACCAATGAGCACCACACAAGAAAATCTGATGGCGGCCTTTGCCGGTGAATCCCAGGCCAACCGCAAGTACCTTGCCTTTGCTGCCGCTGCCGACAAGGAAGGCATGCATCAGGTTGCCAAGCTGTTCCGCGCTGCTGCGGCTGCTGAAACCGTTCACGCTCATACCCACCTCAAGAATGCTGGCAAAATCGGAAACACCATGGCCAACCTCAAGTCGGCCATCGAAGGTGAAACCTACGAATTCACCACCATGTACCCCGACATGATCAAACAGGCCCAGGCCGAAGGCCAGAGCGCCGTTGCCAAGTATTTTGACTTTGCCAATCAGGTGGAAGAAATCCACGCCAAGCTTTACCAAAAGGCTCTGGAAAATCCCGCCGCTCTGCCCGCCACCGATTATTACGTGTGCAAGGTTTGCGGCTATACCCACGAAGGCCCCTGTGACGCGTGTCCTGTGTGCGGCGGCGGCGCGGCAGCTTTCTTCAAGGTTGAAGACTAGCTCGGCCTGTGCGGCGCATGCGGCATATTGCGGATAAAACCTGCATGACCGGGCTTGCCCCAGACAGGCAATAGCTGTTCTGTCTGAAAGCCTGGAACGTCTTGATGCGCTCGATATGCGCCGGAGGAAACTGATATGTTGATGCAGCAGTTTCCCCGGCGCATGTTGCATGGAGAGTGGGGCAATACTTCGGCGCATACGGAAAGATGCGCGTCCGCACCTTGGCGGAATGGCCTGCAAGGCGCAACACGCGCCTTTTTGATTTGCAATTTAGCATGAAAAGGGGCACTATCCGGCTGGTGCGCGGCCCCTCCATTGGCTGGCGTTGCAGCACCCCCTGCGTTGCGGCTTTTTGCTTGTGGCGCTGTGTTCGTTCATTACGTCCGCGTGGAGATCGTTGTTATGCGTCTTCTTGTCCGTCTTAGCCTTCTTGTGCTTCTGCTTGCCGTGGGCGGCGTGGTCGCCCTGCCGGGCGCTCCCCAGTGCGCCGAAAAAAAGGAAACGTCCAAGGAAGCCCCCAGTAAGTTTGATGCGCTCAAGCGCTTCAGCCAGGTTCTTGATCTGGTGGAGCGTTATTACGTGCGTGATGTGACGCAGGGCGACCTTATCAATGGCGCGGTCAAAGGCATGCTTCAGGGCCTTGACCCGCACTCCACCTTTATGAACGCCGAAGAATACAAAGAAATGCAGGAGACCACCTCCGGCGAGTTCTTTGGTATTGGCATAGAAATTTCCATGGAGAACGGTCAGGTTACGGTGGTGACTCCCATTGAGGACACCCCCGCCTATCGGGCCGGGCTCAAATCTGGCGACATTATTCTGTCCATCAACGGGCAGCCCGCGCAGGAACTCTCGTTGCAGGAAGTTGTTTCCCGCATCCGTGGCCCCAAGGGCTCGGAGGTGGAGCTTGCCATCCTGCACAGCGATGCCAAGGCCCCGCAGACTGTCCGCCTTGTGCGCGATGCCATTCCGCTTATCAGCGTGAAGTCCAAGAAGCTCGAGGACGGGTATTACTGGATTCGCCTCACGCGTTTTTCTGAGCGCACCACCGAAGAACTGCGCGACGCTCTTAAGGCGGCAGAAAAGGAAACCAAGAATTCCGGCGGCATCAAGGGGATCGTGCTTGACCTGCGCAATAACCCCGGCGGGCTGCTTGATCAGGCTGTGAGCGTTTCTGACACGTTCCTCGACAAGGGCGTCATCGTTTCCATCAAGGGACGGCGCGACAATACTGACCGCGTGTACGAAGCCAAAAAGCAGGGCGATGATATCCACGCCCCCATGGTTGTGCTGATCAACGCCGGCTCCGCCTCCGCTTCTGAAATCGTGGCTGGCGCCCTGCGCGACCAGAAGCGCGCCCTCACAGTGGGTGAGCGTTCATTCGGCAAGGGATCCGTGCAGAACATTATCCCGCTTTCTGACGGCTCCGGCCTCAAGCTTACGGTTGCCCTGTACTACACGCCCAACGGCAGCTCCATTCAGGCCGAAGGCGTTGTGCCTGATGTGGAAGTGCCGTTTGAAGCCCCCCGCACGGACGACAAGGATAACTCCCGCCTTATGGTGCGCGAGCAGGATCTGAACCGTCACATCGAAAACGGCAAGGACAAAAAATCTTCCAAGGCCAAGAACAGCAAGGAAGATGCCGCCGAGCAGCTCGCGCGCGACAACCAGTTGCGCATGGCCCTGCAAATGGTCAAGAGCCTCCCCAAGATGCGGGAAATCAGGAATTAACCCCGTAACCGCGTAAGGCGGGCGGGCAGGAATAAACAGGGTGTTGCCTTTGCGCGACACAAAGTTATCAGACAGCCTTCTGGCCGGGCCCTTGCGGTTCGCCGGGGGGCTGTCTGCGTCTGCGCAGCTTGCCGTGGGCGGCTTGCTGTGGCTTTTATGTAGCCTTGCCATATCCTGCTGGGTTTATTGGCAACTGGAAGCCCCGACCCGGAAGCCGACGGCTGCCTCGGGCGCGGCTTTGCCCTTTGCGGTTGCCCACAAACCATCAGGCGCACATGACGGCGGGTTGGGCTTTGACAGGGCGCTGGCTCTGGAAAGTGTGGACGCGTTGCTTGCGCGTACACTCCCGCTGGCCTTACCTCAGGCGCAGTGGCAGCAGCTTCCCTTGCAAGAAAATTTGCCTGTCGAAACTTCGCAATTGCCCTCCGGGGCAACCATTCCTCACATTCCCGCTGCTTCCGCAGAGCAGGCGGCATATGCCGCTACATACGCCAGCACGGCAGATCTGCGGCAGGTCATCGTCAGCGGCCCCTGCGCGCCCCTGCGCCTTGGGCTGGCTCTGCTTCAGGGGCTGCGCGATCAAAATCCGGCTCTGGAAAGGGCAGGAGTGCGCACCGAGGTGCGCTGGACGCCGCAAGGAACGCTTGAAGTCCTACTCAATCATCTGGTATACTATGTTGTTAGCTTTCCTGGTCGGGAGGGGCAGCTTTCAGATTTGGCCCAACCTCTGCCGCCAGAGGCCCTGGCTATTGTCATTGATGACATGGGCCAGAGGCTCGAATCCGCAGAAGCTCTTGCCTCGTTGCCGTTTCCAGTGACTCTGGCCATCTGGCCGAGGTCGCCGCATGCGCAGGAAACAGCCGGGATAGCGTTAACCAGTCGGCTTGATTGCCTGTTGCACCAGCCCATGGAGGCCCTGCCTCGGGCCTTGCATGGCAGGCCGGACCCTGGCCCCGGAGCGCTGCTCACCAGTATGAGCGCGCAGGAGGTGCAGACCGTACTTGAGGAAAATCTGCGGATTTTGCCCTCGGTCATTGGCCTCAACAACCACATGGGGTCAGCTTTTACTGGTGATATTTCGCTGTGCAGAACACTGTGCAGCATGCTTGGCGGGCGAGGGCTCGCCGTGCTCGACAGTGTGACGCGCCCAGACCCCCAGCTGGCACTTGCAGCCAGAGAGGCGGGGCTGGTCGGCCTTGCACGCGATGTTTTTCTGGATACGCGCCGCGACACTGCGGCCATTCTGTCTGCGCTGGACGCGGCGGCAGCCCGCGTCCGCGCTCAAGGCATGGCTGTGGCCATTGGCCATCCTTATCCTGAAACCCTGCGCGCTCTGCGCGACTGGCAGGACAAGGACGGCGTGGCGGTGGTGCCCTTGCGGCGCGTACTCTGGAAACTGGCCCAGGACGGAGCCGCCGTTGCGGCGCGTTCTTATCCTGCTAACAACAACATGGAAAAGGAGTAAGCATGCAATCCACTTTCGCCATTATCAAGCCTGACGCAGTTTCGCGCAATCTGACCGGGGAAATTCTGGCTGCCATGGAAGCTTCCGGCCTCAAAATAGTGGCTCTCAAGCGCTTGCGCCTTTCCAAGGCTCAGGCTGCGGGCTTTTATGCCGTCCACAGCGAGCGCCCCTTTTTTGACAGCCTGACCGACTACATGTCTTCCGGCCCGGTGGTTTGCGTTGTATTGCGCGGCGAAGACGCGGTGCCCCGCTGGCGCGCCCTCATGGGGGCCACCAATCCGGCTCAGGCAGAGCCCGGCACCTTGCGTCACAAGTATGGCCAAAGCCTGGAAGCCAATGCTGTTCACGGCTCGGACGCCGCTGAAACCGCGGCTTTTGAAATAGGCTACTTCTTCAGCGGTCTGGAAATAACGGAGTAATATTATGGCGCTCAAAATCGGCTGTGTCGGATGCGGCAACATGGGTGGGGCCATCATGGCCGGGCTTGCCCGCAAGGGCGGCTACGAACTGTGCGGTTTCAACAGAACCGCTTCACGCATGCGCCCGCTTGAAGAGCTTGGCGTGCGCGTGATGGAAAGTCCCCAGGCCGTGGCGCAGGCCGCCGACGTGCTGGTGCTGGGCGTTAAACCCTATCAGGCGGCAGAGGTGCTTGCGCAGATGCGCCCAGAGCTGACAGCCGGGAAAACCCTGGTTTCCGTAGCTGCTGGCGTGAGCCTTCAGCGCCTCACTGCGGCAGTTGAAGGGCGTTGTCCTGTGGTGCGCTGCATGCCCAACACCCCGGCCCTTGTGGGCATGGGCGTGTTCGCCCTCTGCTTTGACGATCCTGACCTGTCCGATACCAGCAAGGCCGACATTCAGGCTTTGTTCGGCGCGTTGGGCGTGTGCGTGGAACTGCCGGAAAGCAAGTTCACGGCGTTCACAGCTCTTATCGGGGCAGGGCCTGCCTACGTGTTTGCCATGATGCAGGGGCTGGTTCAGGCTGGCGTTACCCTCGGTTTTCAGCATAAAGAATCGCGCGAGATGGTTACTGCCCTTTTTGGCGGATGCGCCAAAATGGCCGAGCAGAGCACCTCGCCGATCATGCAGTTGCGTGACGATGTCTGCTCGCCCGGCGGGGTGACTATAGCGGGCGTGAACGTGCTTGACCGCGCAGGCCTTGCAGGCTTGCTGGTGGAATCCGTGCTGGCCGCCAACGCGCGCGGCAAGGAAATGGAAAGCTGAGGCCTGCACCCGCTGCTGTTGGCCCGATGCTTACCATTGCGCCTGACAGGGCATGAAAATAAAAACCGGCTGTTGTTAACAACAGCCGGTTTCTCTATCTGGGAGATACTGATGATGCCGGGGCGGCGTGGGCCGCCCTGTCATGCCCTAGTGATCCAGGCGGATGTCCAGGGTGTGCCCATCCTTTGAAAGCGTGAACTTGGGCTGAATCTTGCCCGTCAGGTCAATGACAATGCGCGTTTTGTCGTCGCCCTTGCCAATGCGCACGTTGGTCACCGCAGGGTTCTTGGGCACGCCGGGCGCCTTGACCTGCCACTTGCCGTCCAGATCAATAACCAGACGTTCAGGGCCGCTGAGTTGCATGTTTTTGTAGACAATGGGCGCAGCACCCACGAGGCGCACTGTTGCGCCCTTATCGCGTGCAAGAACCACAAACTTGGTGATGTTCTTGTGCTGCGGCGCGGCCTTGGCGGCTTTCTCCTTGGCGGGTTCTGCCGCTGGCGCTGTTTTTTCTGTGACCGGGGTCGCAGGTTTGGGCTGCACTACGGGCTTGGCAACGGCTGGCTGAGGTTCGGCCGCGGCTACATTGCTTGTCGGGGCGCTCTTTTCCTCCGGCTTAAGGCTGGGGATGGGCGCACGGGCCGGGGCTTCGCCGCTGGCGTTGAGATCAGGAATGCCACTCTGGGTCTGCGGGGGCAGATGCAGGGAAGGAGATGTGGCGGACTGGTTGCCAGCATCGGCGGGCGGGGCCGCATCCGGGGAGGTGACAGGCGCGATAATGCCTGCGGGGTTTGCTGGTTCAGGCTTGCGCATACGTTCATTGAGCATGATAAGCGCCATGCCCAGAACGCACACTGCCACTAGAAGACCGAGAATTACTTTGTTCATGCCAAAAGGCTCCTGCCAATGACTTGGGTTGGAACAGCGGCTCAGCGCTGGGGCGTGGGCTTGCCTGCGCCGCGCGTCCGTTTGAGTTCGCGGATGTGTTCCAACAGCTTGAAGTAGAGAGGCTCTCCGCTGGACATGCTCAAAGCCGTGCCGATGTGGGTGGCGGCTTCGTCATACAGGCCAAGCGAACAGAGAATGCGCGCCAGGTTGAAGTGGGCGTGATCGTCCTCGGGGGCCAGTTCCACTGCCTTGCGTGAAAAAAGCAGGGCGAGGTCGGGCTGGGAATTCTGGCGCAGACGTACGCCAAAATCACGGAACATATGCTTGTGGGCGGGTATGATGCCGTCCTTGGTCTGCGCCAGTTGCTCAAGGGCAAGCAGTGCTGCCTTGCGCTCGCGCGGGCGTTTGAGGCGCAGCAATGTCTGGCGAAAAGTCTCCCGCAGCTTTGACTCCACAACCTTGGCCTTGCGGGCGGCTTCAAGGTCGTAGGCCCTCTTGGGCGCGGCAGCGGCTGTGGTAGCGGCAGCAGGCGTGGGGCCTTCATCATAGCGAACAGCGGTGACGCCGGTGGCGGTGCGGGAAGGAAAGGGAATAAGCCCCATATCGGGCTGCTCGGGGACCACTTCCACGGAATCTGGCAGCTTGGCCTTTGAAAGCGTCTGGAGCGGCGCGCTCCCTGTTTTGGCCTTGGGTGCGCTCGCTTTGCGGGCAGGCTGTTCTGCCGCAGCATCCGGGTGTTGGGGCGCTGGTGCGGGCGGGGCGGATTCAAAATGGCTGAGATCCGGCGTGATCACAGGCATCGCCAAAATATTGTGCTCTGCCTTGAATGACTGGGAAAAGGTTTTTGCGTTTATGCGCTCCACCTCTGCCACAGGCTGGAACGCGGCGTTGAGTTCCTGCACCGCAAAGGCTCCGTCTGGAAGCTCCCAGACGAAGTAGTGCGTTTTGCTGCGGCTCTCTGTCCAGTCGGCAGAGAATGAGAAGACGCCAGAAAATTTTGAGCGACGCATGAACAAAATGTACATTATTTGCGCCGAATAGCAAGATTCGCTTCTGGCCTTTACGGGGCCGGGTGTTTGGGCTAGCATGACCCCATGCACGAAATGTCCATAGCACAAAGCCTGTTGCAGATGGCTGAGGATGAAATAGCCCGTCAGGGCTGCACTCGTCTGGAAGTTGTGAACGTCACGTACGGCTCGCTTTCAGGTGTTGTGCCCGAGTCGCTGCAATTCTGTTTTGAAGTCATGGTGCAGGGTACCCCGCACGAAGGCGCGCGCCTGGAGCTTACCGAGCTTCCGCTACGGCTGCGCTGCTCCGCCTGCGGTAAAGTTTTTGGCGGGGAGGGGCAGGATGCACTCTGGCTGCCGTGCCCCGATTGCGGCGAGCAGTTCGGGCATGTGGTTGAGCAGGGCAGGGAGCTGTATCTCAACCGTCTGGAAGCCAGCTAACCCCTTTGCCCCTCTGATTCTTCAGGGGGGCTGGTTTGCTCCTTTCACTGCCGTCTTCGCCTTTGTCTTATCTTTCTGGCTCATGACCACGCCGCACCGGCGGCAAGCAAGGAGAATTGAATGCAAATTCCTGTGGTTCGCAATGTATTGGAAGCCAACGAAAAAATGGCCGATAACGTGCGTCGGCTGCTTACAGAAAAGGGAATATTGTCGCTGAATCTCATCAGCTCGCCCGGCGCGGGCAAAACCACCCTGCTGGAACGCACCCTGAGTGATCTGGCCGGAGAATTCCGCATGGCGGTGGTGGAAGGCGACCTACAGACAGATAACGATGCCCGCCGCGTTGCCGCCACAGGCGCGCAGGCCGTGCAGATCAATACAGACGGCGGCTGCCACCTCGACAGCAACATGATCCTTACCTCGCTGGAAAGCCTTGACCTCACCGGCGTGGATATTCTTTTTATTGAAAACGTGGGCAACCTGGTGTGCCCAGTGGAATTTGACTGCGGCGAAGACGCCAAGGTCGCCCTGTTGAGCGTTGCCGAAGGTGACGACAAGCCGGAAAAGTACCCCCTGCTGTTCAACCTTGCCAAGGCAATGGTGCTCAACAAGGTCGACCTGCTGCCCTACGTGGATTTTGACCTTGCGCGCGCCCGCAATTTTGCCACAAAGCTCAATAAGGATCTGGATATCTTTGAGGTTTCCTGCCGCAAAGGCGATGGCCTTGAAGGCTGGTACAACTGGCTGCGGAGCATGCGCGCCGCCAAGAAGGAAGGCAGGCTTTAAACAGCCCCGGCCTGATCGAAAATTCAAGAAGGCATCCCCGGCTTTTGGCTGAGGATGCCTTCTTACGTTCAGGCCGTCCAGCGGACAGGCACTGGAATATTATACCGATAATTTATCTTGATTCTTCGTTTTCCTGATAGGCGGCAACATCCACCACAAGATTTTTTGAAGCCGGGCGCAGGGTGATGGTGAATAGCTGCACGTCGCTGCTCGGGGCATCGGCATCCGCAAGCTTGGGCAGCATTTCTGTAGGCGCGAGCATGATGGTTGCTTCGCCCTTGCTGGCAGACATGAAGTACTCAAGCACCTGCCGCAGCATGTCCTTCTGCTTGTTCAGATCCATGGACGGCATTTGGGTAAAGTTGATATCCAGCCCCGGCAATTCGGCCTGCCAGGGGCTGTATTTTTGCTCGTAAAGGGCGTTCAGCAGTTTGTCCAGGGTTTCCTGGTCCAGCTTGCGGCGCAGTTCCATGTGGTCAAGCACAAGGGGCGTCTTGCTTGAAGGCTTTTCCCCGCGCTGGGCAGGCTCAAGCCGCGCGGCCCAGACCATGCCCGCAAAGCCAAGGCTGGCAAGCACTGCATCGTTATCGTCACGTTGCGGCGTGGCGCTCAGCAGGGTGCAAACGTCCTTCATGGGCATGCCGGGGCGAAAACGGTCAAGCGCGCAGACCGGCCCGGCATCCGGCCCCGGCAGCAGGCTTTGCACTTCGCCCGTCAGGCGTTGCTGCTCGCCCTTGGAAAAAGCGAGTTCCAGCAATGGCTTTTCGCCCATGCGCAGGGTCACGCTTTGCGCCTTGGCCAGCGGCACATCCTTGAAAATCCACAGGGCAAGGCCTGTGTCCACACGCAGGTTGGCGACCGAGCCGGGGTTTTCAATGTCGTCCCGACTAGCGGGGGGCATGTCGAACCGCACAAAATGCATACTGCGGCCGGTCTGAAAGCCCATGCTCAGAATATCCTCGCCTGTGGCGTTAACGATGGTGAGGATTTGCGGTTCAGGGCCGGGTTTTGCTATATGGGCGGCAGAGGCCGCGCCAGCAACGATCGCTCCGGCCAGCACAAGACAGATGGCCGCGTATATGCGAAGAAACCATACATCCTTGATCATGGCGTACTCCATGTTTGCAACTTGTGTCAGCATGATAGCAGAGCGCAGGGCAGGCCCGCAAGCGGCCACGGCAGCTCTGGTTGCAAAAGGCTATATAGATCAATGTTTGCGGTGATCTGTCGTGCGGATTACTGGCGTACTTTACGCCAGCGCCATGCATTGATATGGTTGCCCGCGCCAACGTTCTTTCTGTCCCTCTCTGCGCATGATTATCGCAGCAAACCCCAACATCCGGAGATTCCATGCCTCCTGCTACCCGTCAGCCTTCATCGGACCAGGCAAATGATAAAAAATGCCTGTGCCTGCGCCCTTCATCCTTGCTGGCGGTGGGCTTTCTGGTGGTGGCGGCAGTGGTGCTGGCATACCTTGGCGGGGTTATGAGCGGCAGGGCCTACTGGAAGGCGCACCCGCAACCCATTGCGGTCAGGTCGGGCACGTCTGGGGCAAGCGCCCCTTCATCCGCAACCACGCCGGACGATGATTCGCATGTCGTGGGCGGCGATCAAGGCTCCGGCGCAGATGATGGAGCAAGCGAACCCAAGCAAAAAGTGCTGGCCGCCGAGGAATTGCGTTTTGCCAGAGTGCTGCGCAACGATGCCGCCACGGGCGATGCCCCGCTCAAACCCTTGCCGCCCATGACGCCGGTGCAGCCCAAACCTGCCGGCGTGGCTCAGGCCGGGGTTGCGCCAGCACCGCAAGGGGGCGCACAGGGCGGCGCGGCAGGGCAGCAGGCGGCCCCGGGCGGCATTGCAAGGCCGCAGACATCTGGAATGTACGATTATGTGTTTCAGGTGGGGGCATTCAAGGATGCGGACGCTGTGGACTCTTTGCGTCAGCGTCTGGAGGGCAGGGGAATGCGTACAAAGATGGAGCGCTCGGGCAAACTCTATGTGGTGCTGGTGCTGTTGCGCGGCGATGAGGCCAGGGCCGCAGAGGTGCTGCGTTCCACAGAAGGCATGGGACTGGGCAAGCCCATTCAGCGCAGCCGCAAGCCAGTGCTGCAACAGTAATCTTTTGTCTTTTCCCCCGCCTGTCCGTTGCCGTTTATTGTGCAGCGGGCAGAAAACGGGGTTCAATACTGCCGCGTACGGCATGCCGCAGGGGCAGCATGGCGGGGTTTGATCCTCCGCGCAGCGCGGCCAGCAGGTCTTCTGCGCGGTCAACTTCTCCACTGCACAGCACGGCCATGTATATGCCCGCCTGCGGATCCGCGCCCACAATGCAGGCCGTGTCCACTCCCATTGCGTCTTTTCCTCTGAAAACATACTGGGCATCAGCCCTGCGCACAGGCTCCCGCACTCCGGCGGCGGCGCGCAGCAATCCTGCCACATCCGCCGCATCCGGCGGCCCTGCGGTTTTGCCCACCATGATGCGCACGTGGACGGCTTCTTCCGGCCCGGTGAGCGCAAGCACCCAGGCTCCCGCCAGGGTTGACGGGGCTTCGGCCTGCCAGCCCTGGGGCGCTTCCAGTGAAAACCAGCCGTAGTTCTCGGCCCTTGCGGTCTGCGCTGCTGCCATCAGGGCCAGCCAGATGGCAGCATGCATGACCGCCCAGATTGCAGGGCGCGCTGTGAAATGAAACGTCATATGATCCTTTTGCGCTTCGTGCTTAGTCGTTTAATTCCACCTTGGGGGGCTGCCAGGTTCCTTTGCCCAGCGGCAGCACGGAGAGCCCTTCGGTTTCAGGCCAGTACAGGCGCATTACAAGAAAAATCGGGCCGTCCGGCGCGGGCAGCCAGTTACTCTCGTGCTCTTTGCCAGGGGTATCGCGCTGGATCAGGATGGTAAGCGAGCCATCGGGATTCTTTTTCATGTCCGGCAGCATGGGCGAATTGATCAGGTAGCGGTCAATGGGATTTTTTATGAGCAACTGGGTATTGCCGTCATACATGGTCACAGACCAGAAAGCCTTGGCCGGAGGGTACTGCCCGGCGGGAATGGTCATGCGGTACTTGTGCTTGCTGCCATCCAGCGGGCTGCCGTCTGCCAGGGTTTTGGTCATGGGATATACTGCTTCTTCGGCATCATTGCCGTAAATGCCCGCCTTGGCCCCGGCTGCCCGCAACAGCCAGTCCCCGTTAAAGAACTCCCTGTTGCCGAAGGGAGAACTCATCTTCCAGCCGTTCACGCGAAGCCCCGGCCTTGTGACGGAGGCATCGACCATGCCAGCGCCTTTTTGCAGACCGCGCAGCACTGCTGCCTGTGTATCCTTGGGCAGGGCATCAAATGCAAAGGGTTTGCCTGCAACCACGCCAATACTGGCAAGCTGGGTGCGGATGGAGACTTCTTCCGGCCCGGCTGGCGCAAATTGCAGCGCAAAGGCCAGATAATCAAAAAATTCCGGCTTTACAAAATCCTGCCCGATGTTGGGGAAGGGCGGCATGGGAAGCGCCGGGGGCGGCGTCTGCCCCAAAAAGGCCGAGAGGGGTTTTACGGCGTAGCCTGTCTGGAATTTCAGCACATTTTCAATATCTGCGGGGCTGAACAACTGGGTGCGGAACAGTGCCATGGCAAACTGCGCGTTGGAGCGGAACACGCGCATGCCCGCGGGCGCTGTGCCCTTCCATTCCGGCCCTGCGACAAGATAGCTGCCCCCGCCGTTGCCCGTTGTTCTGCTGCCGATGTAGCCAAAGTTGAAAGTATTGGCGTCTACAAGCTGCACGCTGAAATACCGCCCGTCCGTATCCTTCGGCACGGTAATGACCACCGGTTCGGCCCGCAGATCAAGGCAGGCAAAGGAGTAGGGCGTGTCGCTGTTGGGCGTGATGACCACGGTATCCTTGTAGGTGAACACCCGCGCCCCATTGCGCAGGGCGTTGAAGGGCGCTTTGTACTGCGGGGATTTGGTGTCAACGGAGTATTCATAGGTAACTGCGTAGTGCATCACTATGGGCAGGCCGTAAACAAAACCTTGCGCAGCGATGCTTTCTACCGTAGCGGCATCGGGAAATTCTTTCGGCTGTTGCGCGGCGGGGCTGACCGGGGCGTACAGGATCAAGGTGAGTGCAAGCATCGCTGTAACCCTCATAACCCTGGCGATGCTGAAAACAGGCGAATGGTTTGTCATGATGTCCCCGGTATAGTTAAAGGTCTGAGCGCTGCATTGCAGTTCCGCTCTTTTTGCTTGCACCACAAACCCGCTGAAATCAACTATTCTATTGCATGTGCTGCGCAGCATGGACAAGGCCCCCTCCACTGGCTATTCTGGGTGACAGCGGGGCGCATGGCCCCGGCATAAAACTGTCTGGCGCGGCAACCGCTTGCGGCGATTGCGAGCAGGGAGGAATATGGCTGTCCCCCGTAAGGTTTTGGGCCTTGGCGCGGCTTTGGTTGTGCTGCTGGCTGTTTTTCTGTTGTGGCACTGGCTGCGGCACGATGGCGATCAGCTTGTGCTGTACGGCAATGTGGACATACGGCAGGTTGACCTGAGCTTTCGCGTTAACGGGCGCATTGCAAGTGTGCTTGTTGACGAAGGCGATGCCGTTGCCCCCGGTCAGGCTCTGGCCCGGATTGACGATGATCTGCTGACTCAGCAGCGCGATCAGGCCGCCGCAGAACTTGAAAGGCAGCAGGCCTCCCTGTTGCGTCTTGAGCGCGGCTACCGCGTGGAAGAAATTGCTCAGGCCCGCGCTGCGGTGAGCGGCTCTGCCGCCCTGGCTGAAAACGCGCAGATCAACCTGAACCGCGTGGCGGCCATGCGCGTTTCCAACGCCATTTCGCAAAAAGACCTGGACAACGCCCGCGCCCAGTACAGCGAGGCCAGCGCCAAGCTGCGTTCCAATCAGGACCAGCTGGACATGCTGCTTTCCGGCTACCGGGAAGAGGAAGTGCTGGCGCAAAAAGCGGCTGTGGCCGCTGCCGCCGCAGCCCTCAATCATGCGGAAATCCAGTTGCGCGATGCCGTGCTTGCCGCTCCGCAAAAGGGCATTGTACTCACCCGCGCCCGCGAGGCCGGGGCCATAGTGCAGGCCGGGCAGACCGTGTACACCCTCACCCTTACCGACCCCCTGTGGCTGCGGGCCTATGTGGACGAACCCAATCTGGGGCGCGTCAAACCCGGCATGCCTGTGAAGATTCTGGTGGACGCGGCGCCTGGCAAAAGCTTTTCCGGCACGGTGGGCTTTATTTCGCCCACGGCGGAATTTACCCCCAAGACCGTTGAAACGCGCGAGGTGCGCACGGCTCTGGTCTATCGGCTGCGCGTGCAGGCGCAGGATCCGGAAAACGTCATGCGGCAGGGCATGCCCGTGACCATCATTTTGCAGGATACGCCCGCGCCATGAGCGGCCGCGCCCCCGATGCTCAGGCCGTCTGTCTGGAGGGGCTGGTCATGCGCTTCGGCAAGGGGCGCGAGGCCGTCACCGCTCTGGACGGCGTGAACGCGGTCATCCCCGCCGGGCGCATCACCGGGCTGGTGGGGCCTGACGCGGCGGGCAAAACCACGCTCATGCGCATCATGGCGGGTCTTATGCCGCCAAGCGAGGGGCGCGCAAACCTCTTTGGGCAAAGCCCGGCAGAGCTTATGCGCAGCCAGCCCAACAGCATTGGCTACATGCCGCAGCGCTTTGGCCTGTATGAGGATATTTCCGTCATGGCCAACATGCGGCTGCATGCCAGTCTGCGCGGGCTTGAAGGGGCGGAGCGCGACCGCGTGTTTGAAAAACTGCTGGGATTCACCAGCCTGGCCCCTTTTACCGAGCGCCTTGCGGGCAGATTGTCTGGCGGCATGAAGCAGAAACTGGGCATTGCCTGCGCCTTGCTGGGTTCGCCACGCCTGCTGCTGCTTGACGAACCCGGCGTGGGCGTTGACCCGCAATCGCGCCGCGAACTCTGGCGCATGGTGCAGGATCTGAGTCAGGACGGCATGACGGTTGTGTGGTCCACCGCCTATCTGGACGAGGCCGAGCGCTGCCCCGGCGTGATTATGCTGGACAGCGGACGCGTACTGTTTGCCGGGCCGCCGGAGGAACTCACCGCTCGGGCTGAAGGGCGGGTTTTTCTGCTGCGGGCCGATGTGGGGATGCATAAAAAGGAGCTGGCCCTCTGGACCATGCGCCCCGGCATTGAAGATGCCCTTATCCAGGGCAGCCGCATCCGGCTGGTGCTGGCGGCAAATGCCCCTGACGATCTGCGGCGCGAGGTGTTGGCCCGTGGCGGCGAGGCCGTGTCCCCACGGCTGGAAGACGCCTACATGAGCGCCGTGGGCGGCATCAACCAGAGCCCTTCGCCCTACGGCAAGCTGCACGTGGCCCACAACGGCGGCAACCACTCCGGCATTCAGGGCAGTGATGATGGTAGTATTGGTCTTGCGTCCTCGGCTGCTGCTTCGCCAGATGTAGTTTTGCCTGCTGCTCCCGCTGATTCAGGCCCGACTTTTTCCATCTCGGCCCGCAACCTCACCAAACGCTTTGGCGCATTTGTGGCCGCACGCGATATTTCCTTTGATGTGCGCCCCGGCGAGATTTTTGGTCTGCTCGGGCCCAATGGGGCGGGCAAGTCCACCACCTTCCGCATGCTCTGCGGGCTTTCGCGTCCCACATCCGGCAGTTGCGCCGTAGATGGGGTAGACCTGCTGAGCGCGGGCAGCGAGGCCCGCTCGCGTCTGGGCTACATGGCGCAGAAGTTTTCGCTGTATCCGGATATTCCCGTGCGTGAAAACATCACCATTTTTGCCGAGCTGTACGGCCTGTCCAGGGAGCGGCGCAACGCCCTTTTGCCCGAACTGGCCGAGGCGCTGGAATTGCAGCCCTATCTGCGCAGCCGCACAGGCTCATTGCCGCTGGGGCAAAAGCAGCGGCTGGCTCTACTGTGCGCTACCCTGCATGAGCCGCCCGTGCTGTTTCTTGACGAGCCGACCTCTGGCGTGGACGCGCGCACCCGTAGGGATTTCTGGAAGCACATTTCCGCCATGACCACAGCCGGGGCAGCCGTGCTGGTGACGACCCACTTCATGGAAGAAGCCGAATACTGCGACCGCATCGCGCTGATCTATCGCGGAGCAATGATCAGCATGGGAACGCCGGACGAACTCAAGGCATCCTGTACCGAGGTGGAAGACCCCACGCTGGAAGAAGCCTTTATCGCCAGCATTGAAAAATACGACAGGGAGCATCCGCAGTAGCCGCCTTGCGCGAGTTTTTTGCAAGCCACTGCTGCCGGGATATACAACCAAGAATCAGGCCCTATGCTACGCAACATCTGGTTACGACAGTTATCTGCCCTTGTGGGCAAGGAATTTCAGCAGATCGTGCGCGATCCTTCGTCCTATCTTGTGGCCGGGGTTTTGCCGTTCATTTTTCTGCTGCTCTTTGGCTACGGCATCACGCTGGATGCGGGCGTGCTGCGGCTGGGCGTACTGAATCAGAGCGGGGGGCGGCATTCGCTGAGCCTTGCGGCGGATTTTGCCCATTCCCCGTGGTTTGCCACGCGGCCAGTGGGCAATATGGCCGATGCCGGGCGCATGATGCGCGATTCTGTGGTGCAGGGCATACTGGTGATCCAGCAGGATTTTGACGAGCAGCTTGAGCGGGGCAGCGCCGGGGCCGTACAGGTGCTTGTGGACGGGTCAGAGCCCAATACTGCCCAATACATCCAGAATTACAGCCAGGGGCTGATTATGTCCTGGCAGCGCACGGCCTTACCTGATGGCGTTGCAGCAGCGCTGCCCATCAATATTCAGCCGCGCTTCTGGTACAATCCTGCCGCCAAGAGCGTGCAGTTTCTTGTGCCGGGGGCCATCACGGTCATCATGACCCTTATCGGCACACTGCTGACCTCCCTGGTATTTGCGCGCGAGTGGGAGCGCGGCACCATGGAGGCCATGTTCGCCACGCCCGTGAGCCGCATGCAACTGCTGCTGGGCAAGCTGATTCCGTATTTCTGCATGGGCATGTTCAGTATGGCCCTGTGCGCGGTGGCGGCGGTGACGCTTTTTGCCGTGCCCTTTCGTGGCTCCCTGTGGGTGCTTGTGTTATTGTCGTCCGTATTCATGCTGAGCGCGCTGGGGCAGGGGCTGCTGATTTCCGTAACCCTGCGCGGGCAACTGGTGGCTGCTGAAGCGGGATTGTTCTCCGGCTTTTTGCCCGCATTGCTTCTCTCGGGCTTCGTATTTGACATCAACAGCATGCCGCCCGTGCTTCAGGCCCTGACGCGGCTTTTGCCCGCCAGCTACTTCAATACCTGTTTGCGTACCATCTTTCTGACCGGGGACGTGTGGGGCGTGTTTGGCCCCAGCCTGCTGTTCATGGGGCTGCTGGCCTCGGTATTGCTGGGGCTGGTGTACCGCAATCTTGTCAAAAGGCTGGATGCGTGATGGCAAGAATAACGCTGCCCCGTTTGAACCTGCGGCGCATGGCGACCATTGTGCGCAAGGAACTGCTGGTTCTGCTGTGCAACAAGGTTTCGCGCATGCTTATTATCGTGCCGCCGCTCATGCAGATTGTGGTGTTTGGCTGGGCGGCCACCATGGAAGTGCGCAACGTGGACGTGGCCGTGCTTAATCAGGACAGCGGCAACTGGAGCCGTGAGATCGTGCGCAGGCTACAGGGGTCGCACACCTTCCGCAGCGTGACATTTCTGGATGGCGAGGCGGATATCCGTCCGACTATCGAGCGGCAAAAGGCCCTGTTTGTCATGGTGTTTGATGATGAATTTTCCCGCAGGGTCGATGCGGGGACGCCAGCGCAGATGCAGGTGATACTTGACGGCAGGCGCTCCAATGCGGCGCAGATTGCCTCCTACTATCTTGAAACCATTGTGCGCGGCATTGGGGAATCCACTCCACGGGGGAAAATGGCGCTCGGCGCTGCAACTGACGCAGGCGGCGCACCCAAGCTGGACGTGCGCGTACGCTGCTGGTTCAACCCCAATCTGGAATTTCAGTGGTTCTTTTTGCCCAACCTTATAGGCATGCTGGGCTTTATGCTGGGGCTGGTGGTGACGGGGCTTTCCGTGGCGCGGGAGCGAGAGGTGGGCACCTTTGACCAGTTGCTGGTTTCCCCGGCCACGCCCACGGAGATCGCCCTTGCCAAGCTGGTGCCGGGCTGTCTGGTGGGGCTGGTGCACGGCACAATTTTTCTGCTTATATCCGTATTTGGTTTCGGGGTGCCGTTTACCGGTTCGCTGGTGCTGCTCTATGTGGCCATGCTGGTTTTTGCCATGGCTTCGGGCGGTGTGGGGCTGATGGTCTCGTCGCTTTCGGCCACGCAGCAGCAGGCGTTTCTGGGGGCCTTTACCGTTGGGGTGCCGTGCATTCTTATTTCCGGCGCGGTCACGCCCGTCATCAACATGCCGCCATTTTTGCAATACGCCAGCCAGTTGAACCCCATGCGGCATTTTACCACCATTGTGCAGGGTGTTTTTCTCAAGGATATTACCGTGGCTGCGGCAGCGGTGAGCCTTGGCAAGATTGCCTGCATCAGCGCGGTGGCGGTGGGCGTTGCCGTGTGGATGTTCAAGCGCAAGGCCTGAGCGGGCGGCCTGATGCCCCTCATAGGGGTACGAATCAGGCTGGCCCTGTGCTGATGGCCTCTGGCGTGAAGCTGTTGCGGAATCAGGCGAAGGGTCAGGCTTCCGGCGGTTTCTTGGCGGAAGATGATTGCGGAGAGCGCGCAGGCAGCGGGGCAGGCTTTTTTGTGGGGGCAACGGCGTTACGGGGCGTGCGGTGGGCCCTGCCCACGATAAGGGCAATAACCACAATGGAATAGAGGTAGCCTGTAAATCCCACAAGCACTGTGGCATTTTTGGCAATCCAGGTTTTTGGCGTTATGTCGCCGTAGCCGATGGTGAGGATGGTCACGTAGCTGAAATAAAACAGATCGTTAATGGCCTGATCGCCCGGCCCCAGCCCGGAAAAAGAACCCGGCTGGTGGAATTCAATGGTCAGGAACACGAAATAGCCGCAATAGCCAATGAGCAGCAAACCGCACACCGCAGCATACACAATCTTGGTAGTAACCATCTGCGCATGGGATATTTGCCGGAAGACTTCAAACATTATGCTGCCGAAAAAACACAGATAGAGCATCAGGGTTTCTTCTTTCAGGCTATCGATAAAGAACAGATCCAGGGCGCGGCCCACAATGAGCAGCGCGCCGAAAAACAGAGCAAGGCGCATAATGCGCGGCCTGAATTCAAAAAGCACAAGGGCCGCAAGCAGCTGGATTGGCAGATAGATTGCCTGCGCAATGCCACGGTAGATGTTGTCCGGAAACAGGATGTTCAGGATAAACACGCACCACAGCGAGAGCATGAGCAACTCAAAGCGGATTCCATAAAGTCGGGCGCGCATGGCTCGTAGTTTCAGCATACTATCCTCATCGCGCGCATACTACAGGTATGAATCTTCCCCGGCAAGAGGGCGCGCGCTCCTATCGCGCAGATATCCGCCAGGTATCCGCAGCATAGCGTGTGGACAGGCGGGAAGGAGAGCCGTACACTCCGGCATCCTGGAATGTAACGGAGATTGCCATGCCCCAGAATTTTATCCGGCTTGTTATGCGGGGCTTGCCCCTGATTGTGCTGACGGTTCTGCTTGCAGTGCAGGCGCAGGCCGCGCCCCTGACAACGAAATATTACAGCCTTGATCTGCCTGCGGACTGGGTAGTGGTGAACGGCCCCACCAAGGTGCAGGAAGCCGTGCAGGTCGTGATGGGGCAGAAGGAGCACAAAAGTTCTGCGCTCATCATTGTGGGGCCTGCCAACTCTGGCGAGGCCGAGCAGGCCGCCAGGGGCAATGCCAAACGCTTGCAGGGCTCGACGCCTGTTCTTCGCAGCAATGGCCAGTGGGAATTTACCTTTGAGCAAAAGGGCGTGAAGGGCTACGGCATTGTGCGTGAGGATGCGCAGTCCAAACTTTTGCTCATGCTTGTGATCAGCGGCGATGCGCGCATGGCAAACTTTGTGTACAGCATGCGCGGCCCATACCGGGCCTTGATGCCGCAACCGCCGCAGCTTCCCTGATGTGCAATTTTTATGATTTCGGGCCGTCCGTATGGGCGGCTTTTTTTATCTGAAATCCCAGTCAAGCGGGGATGCAAAAAAAGGACTTGCGGATTACTCCGTAAGTCCTTTGATGTTTTGTGGAGCCCTTGAGCAGGATTGAACTGCTGACCTCATCCTTACCAAGGATGCACTCTACCGACTGAGCTACAAGGGCGTAGCAACGAAGAAAGCTTCTATCCTAACCGTAGGTGATCGTCAAGTATTCCTGCGCAATTTTTTTATTTTTATGAAAAAGCACAGGGTTGGGAGGTAAAATCACCGGGATTACGCTTTCAGCATTCCGTGGATGGCGCGAAAAAGCGCGCGCCGGGCCTGCGGGGAGGTGTTCTCCGCAGCTTCCTTGCGGGCGGCGAGGGTCATGGTCAGGAGTTCATCCTGACCTGGCAGAGCTCCCTTGCCCGATGCCTGCGCTTCTTCTGCGTCCTGCTCCGGCAGTGCCCTTGCGGTCAGCAGGGTTTCCACCAGGCCCGCAAGTTCGCCCTGGTCAGCTGTCAGCAGGCGGTCGCGCCACTGCTCCGCCTGATGCAGGGCTGCGGTGGCGGCGGCGGAAACCTCGCGGCGGGCATCCAGCATGGCGCGGATGGGCGCGGGGTCAATCTCGCGCATGACGCGGCCAATAAACTGCATCTGGCGGCGGCGGCCTTCGTGGTCGCCTATGCGGGCGTAAAGTTGCAGCGCTTCCCTGAGGTCTGCGGGCAGGTCAAGGTTTTTGACTTCCTGCGGGCCAAGGCGCGTCAGCTCTTCGCCCATGTTTTGCAGGGCAAGGCTCTGGCGTTTTTTTTCAGAGCGGCTGGGCGGCAAGTCAAAGCCTTCCGCCTCATCGCTGGATTTCCATTGGTACTGTTTTTTGCGCGGCATTGCCTCTCCGTCAGATATAGATGCCCAGCAACACGCCAGCCAGTACGACCGGCGAAATGATGCCGTTAATGGTAAAAAAGGCCGTGTTCACGTGGCGCAGATCCTGCGGCTTCATGAGCCTGTGCTCCACAAGCAGCATGACGCTGATGCCGAACCACACCACGTACCAGGGCCAGGAAAGCCCGGCGGCAAAGCCCGCCAGCAGCAGAAAGATGGACGTCATGGCGTGCGAAAACGCGGCCAGCGTCAGGGCTGTATTCGGCCCGAAAGAAGCAGGCACGGAATGCAGCTCAAAGGCCACGTCAAAATCCATGTCCTGAAACGCATAATAGATGTCAAATGCCGCTACCCAGAAAGTGACGGCCCAGAACAGCAGCACAGGCGCAAGGCCAAGGCTCGCGGGATTGACCGAGAGCCAGCCAGCAAGCGGGGCAAGACCCAGGGTCGCGCCCAGCCAGAAGTGGCACAGGGCCGTAAAGCGCTTGAGCAGACTGTAGATGGCCGCAAACAGCAGCGCAGGCACGGAAAGCCACAGGCAGACAGTGTTCAGCGCTGCGCAGGAGGCAATAAAGATAACTGCCATGAGCGCGCAGAAGGCCCATGTCTGCCCTTTGCTGATGACGCCCGTGACCAGGGGGCGGCCCTGCGTGCGCGGGTTGTCGCGGTCAAAGGGCAGATCTGCCAGCCGGTTGAAGGCCATGGCGAATGAGCGCGCCGCGATCATGCCGATGGTCAGAAAAATCAGGCTGCGCGCAGAGGGCAGGCCGCGTGCGGCCAATACCGCCCCTGCCCATGCGTAGGGCAGCGCAAAAATGGAATGCTCAATCTTGATCATCCGGCAAATGTCGCCAAACTGGCCAAAAGGCGTGGAAAGCCTCATGCCGGAACGCGGGAAAAAGCCCATGTTTTCTCCTTAACCGCCGCAGTCGGCGGGGTCGCCCTGCAATTTGGCAAGGGCGTGGGGCAGGGCGGGCAGTACGGCGGCAAGGTTTTCCACAACGGCCTTGCGGCTGCCCGGCAGGTTGATGATGATGCTTTGCCCCAGCGCGCCCGCAGCCGCGCGCGAAATAACCGCGTGGGGCGTTTTGGCAAGGCTGGCGGCCAGCATGGCCTGAGTAAAGCCCGGCAAGGGCGTATCGAGCAGGGCGGCAGTGGTTTGCGGCGTAATATCGCGCGCCGAAAGCCCGGTGCCGCCGGTGGTGCATATAAGGTCAAAACCCTGGCTCAGGGCAAGCTCCGTCAGCAGGGCGCGCAGTTGCGCGGCTTCATCCGGCAGCAAAAATCCCTGGCTGTGGCTCAGCGGCATGGCGGAGCCGACCATTTCAGCAATGGCGGGGCCGCTCAAATCCAGCCGCTGGCCGCGCGCGCCTTTGTCCGACAGGGTTATCCATGCAAGGCTGTAGCCGGTTTTTCTGGCGGTTACTTCCAGCGGGCCTTCGGGCAGATCAGTCAGGGCGGTCAACAGCAGGCACTGCACCGCGTGGCTTGCCTGCCACGGTTCCTCACCATTGCCGCCGGGGTTTGCCGTGTTGGGCGGCAGGGGCATCCAGGCGCGCCCCGTAACCTTGAGCAGGGCTGTGCCGCAGGCCCCGCAAAAGCATGTGCCCACCCGCAGGTGGGGCATTGCCCACGGCTCGGGCGTCATGAGGCCGTGACTGCGGCAAAAATCGGTATCCGTGGCGGCAACAGGCAGCAGGGGCAGACATTGGCCCCGCTTGCAGGCGTGTACGTGCAGCAGGATATTCATACGTTGCTCCGGGGAACTGGCCGATGGATGGTATCGGATTGGAGTGGGCAATAGATTATTGTAGCCGCAAGCGCAATGGGTTACAAGTCCGATACGCGCCTGCGTTTGCGCAGCCAGCGAGGCCTTTCGCCCGCGCATGCCGCGTCCGCCGCTTAGGCGGCCCCCCAACGCTGCACGGCAGCGTCATTCCCGTGTATTTTAAGGAGTATCCCCATGAGTACCCGCAGCCAGGATCAGACCCAGGACCTGAAGGTTCTTGGCACAGGCCGCCTTCAGTCCCCGGAGGGCGGCCCCAGCGTAGCCCTGCTGGAGGCCTTTCCCAACTGCTTTCCCCAGCGCCCGTATGTGATCAGCATCAGCTTTCCCGAATTTACCTCGCTCTGCCCGGTGACCGGCCAGCCCGACTGCGGCACCATCACGGTGGAGTACATTCCCGATGAGCTGTGCGTGGAATCCAAGAGCTTCAAGCTCTATATGTTCGCCTTCCGCAATCACCAGTCGTTTATGGAAACCATCACCAACAACGTGCTGGAAGACCTGCGCACCCTGCTCAATCCCTGCTGGTGCCGGGTCAAGGGGCTGTTTGCGCCGCGCGGCGGCACGCGTATCCACGTGTTTGCCGAAACTTTCAAGGATACCATGCCCGAAGAGCAGAATCGCCTTGTGCGCGAAGCCGTGGCCGCGTGGAAGTCCGAACCCGATCCGCACCGCCCGTAGTTGCGACTCGTTTGCTCCCGGCGGCACCAAGGGCTGTTAAAAGCCCAGTGCCGCCGGGAGCGGAAATTTTTGTTGCAGGCAGCTTGCTTTCACGTGTTTTGACAAGCGCCCCCAGAACTGCCCAGCGGTGCGCTGCCCTGCCCTGATTTTTTGCAAGGCTGAAACGAGGAATAATGAGCGCTTCTGAAAGCGGCTGCGCGCACGGCAAAGGTGGTGAATCCCCTTCGTCTTGCGCTTCCGGCCCTGCCGAGCACGGCCCCGGGTATTCTGGCGGCATCGCGCGCACGGCGGCTCTTTTGGGCGGCTTTGCCCTTGTTTCGCGTGTGCTCGGCCTTTTGCGCGATATGAGCATGGCCTGGCTTGTGGGCGGCGGCGCTGCCGCCGATGCGCTGGTGGCTGCCATGCGGCTGCCCCATGTGCTGCGCCGCATGCTGGGCGAAGGCTCGCTTTCCATGACGCTGACGGCAAGCCTTGTGCATCTGGAGCGTATGGGCGCATCACCCGGTCATGCCGTGGCGGCGGAGCGCAGCCGCAGCATGCGCCTGCTGGCCCGCGCCCTGGCTGTGAGGCTTGGCCTTGTGCTGACCCTGCTCACAGTGCTTGGGCTGGTGGCCACCCCGTGGCTTACGGATATTCTGGCTCCCGGTTTTTGTGGGCCGGAACGGCAGGAGGCCATATACCTGCTGCGTATCTGCCTGCCCTATACGCTGGCGGCTGGTATGGCGGCTATGGGCATGGCTCTTTTGCACAGCCTTGGCGTGTTCTGGCTGCCCGCTGTTTCTCCTGCCCTGTTCAATATTGTCATTCTGTGTTTTGCAGGGGCGGCTGCCCTGGGCCTGCTGCCTGCGGCTCCGGCTCTGGCCGTGGGCATGCTTTGCGGTGGAGTCGCACAGTGGCTGGCGCAGTGGCTGGCCGTGCGGCGTTTGTTGCCGCTGCATAATGCCGGGCCTGCCGATGGGCCGGATGCAGCGCCGGGCAGTGAGAGCAGGGATGCATCCACGCTGCACAGCCGCGCGGCATCCCTCGCCTGGAACTGCATTGGCCGTCTGCCCGCGGGCCTGCTTGGGGCATCCGCACCGCAGCTTGCCATGCTGGCCGCCATGTCTCTGGCGTCCAGCCTTGGCCGGGGGCAGGTGGCTGCCCTTTACTATGCCGAACGGCTGCTTGAACTGCCCCTTGGACTGGTGGGCGTGTGTCTGGGCATGGCAAGCCTGCCCACTTTGAGCCGCCTTGCCGCTGCCAGAGAATTTTCGCTCTTTTCAGATCAGTTGCGTACGGCCCTGCGTTTGACCCTGCTGTTGAGCCTGCCCGCCGCCGCAGGATTGTGGGCTGTGGGGCCGCGCTTGGTGGAAGGCCTGCTGCGGCACGGAGCCTTTGGCGACAATGCCGCCTACGAAACTGGCCTTGCTCTGTGGGCCTACTTGCCGGGGCTGCCGGCCTTTGCCGTCAACCGTTCCCTGCTGGCAGCCTGCAACGCGCTGGGCGAGGTGCGGCGTACGGCAGTCAGCGCCGTATGGGCCGTGGTTGCTACGCTTGCGGTCGGGGGCGCACTGGTCCATAGTCTTTCGGGCAGTCTTGGCGTCATGGCTCCAGCACTGGCCGTGAGCCTTGGCCTGTGGCTGCAATGCGGCCTGTTGCTGTGCATTATGGGCAGGGCGTTGAAAAAAAGTTCCGCTGGCGCGGCATCTGCCAGCGTTTGCCTGCCCCCGGCGGGGGCGGTGCTGCGGCAATGCGCCGCTGCTGCGGCCACGGCCCTTGCCGCATGGCAATTGCTGAATCAGTTGGACGGGCGCGGCATATGGCTGGGGATTGCCCTTGCCATCATTGGCGGCGCAACGGCCTGGGCTTTTTGTCTGTTTGTTCTGCGCGATGCTGACGCCCTTGCGGCTGCCCGCGCACTGGCGCACCGTCTGCATGGCAGGCCACACTAACAGTAAGGAGCGCGGGAGCGTGTTTCTCGCGGCAAAGCATATGCCCAATATCTCACACGTTCTGCGCCGCAGGCTTGCCCTGGCTGTTTGGGTGGCGGCATTGCTGCTGTTCCTGCTGCTTGGCGTCTGGAACGTCAACGAGGACAGGCAGGAGGCGGAAAACCGCCTTGGCAGCGAGGCCGGACGTACCGCAGCGCAACTGGCGGCCCTGCTTTCCCTGCCAGCCTGGGAGCTGGACGAACTGACCGCCCGCACAATCGTTATGGCGGCCATGACCGATGAATCCATTTACGCCATCAAGGTGCAGACGCCGCGTGGCATGCTGGAAGGGCAGCGGCGCAACTACCAGTGGGAACCCATTCCCTGGGACGATGAAATTGCGGAAAACAGCGTGCAGGGCATGAATCCGCTCAAGATGGAAGGCCGCCCCGTGGGCTCGGTGGAAGTGTACCTTTCGCCCCGCATCACTGATGAAGATCTGGCCCAGAAGGCCCGGCGGGAAGTGGCACGCTTTTGTCTTTCCGCCCTGTTTTCAACCCTGGTCTTGCTGGCCCTGCTCTGGCACTGGGGCGATCTGGCGCGCCTGAAAGCCTTGTTGCTGGAGCGTACTGCGCCGCGCGGCACTGCGGCGTCCGGCGAACCTGCTGCTGATTCCACCCCTGCGGCATCAATGGAACCCGGCCTTGCAGATATTTTTGAATCAGGCTCCGCTTGCGACAGCGCCGCCCCCGGTCATGCGCCCTCACCGCAGCCAGCCGCCGAAGCGCAGGGCAGGAGCATCGCGCCCCTGAGCGAAGATATCGCAGCCGGGGCAGTTGTGAGCGCCGAGCTTGGGCGGGCTTTTTTGTTGCGCCGCCCGGAAGCCTGGCGCGTTACGGCGGGCATGTTCGGCAGAACGTTTGCCCCTGCCCCTGATTTGCTGCTGCGCCTCTATGCGCTGGAAGACGCGGACAACCTGTGCCGCCTGGGGCGGATTCTTGAAAAAGCAGCGCCCTGCGTGGGCGCGGAGCGGCTGGCCTCTGCCGCGCATGCGATGCAGTGGGCCGTAAATGATTCGGACGCAGCCTCTGCGGCTCAGGCCGTGGAAGAATGCGTGCTGGCGCTGCGCGAAGTACTGGGCGCGCTGGAAGGGCAAACGGCCCGCAAGGAAAGCAAGCCCTCGGTGCAAGAGGGCGGAAGATAAGGAGATCATATGGGTTTTTTCTCTGCCATAAAAAAGATGTTCGGCGGCGCGGAAGATGCGGCCAATGCGGCGCAGGAAGTGCCCGCAGAAATTGACGCAGCCGCACCTAAATCCCTTGCAGAACCTGCTGCGAAACCAGCGGCAGAATCCGCTGCCCGGCCTTTTGCGGCATCTGCCGCTGATGAGGCTCTTACCCTGCGCCTGCGCGAGGCTGAGCCACGGCTTTCCGTATGGCTTGGTATTGTGCTTGAGGGCGTGGATGAAGCGGGCGACCTGCTGTGGCAGCGTCTGTTCTTCTTGCTGCGCGCCCTTGATGCCCCGGAGGCCGAAGCGCAGAACTTTGTGCGCGATTTTCAGGAATGGCTCACCCGCATGGATTATCGGCAGGTGGAGGAATTCCGCTCTGAATTACAGTACCGTCTGGCTCTCGCCCTTGATATGGAAGACGAAGAGGACGAGCGCAACCGCCTGTTTCTCAAGATCAGTCAGGGCCTTTCGCGCACCCGCGAGCAGTTTTCCAAGGGGCTGGACGCTCTCTTTGCCGGGCATGGCGAACTGGACGACGCCTTCTGGGAAGAGCTGGAAGAACTTTTTATCATGGCCGATCTTGGCTACGAGCCTTCCATTGAACTGGTGGAACGCCTGAAAGAGCGCGCCCGCAAGGAAAAGGTGACGGAATCCGCCATGGTGCGCCAGTTGCTCATGGCTGAAGTGGAAGAAATCTTTCGCGCGCCGCGCCGCATTGCAGCCGTTAACCAGCCCGAAGTTGTGCTGATGATCGGCGTCAACGGCGTGGGCAAAACCACCACCATTGCCAAGCTGGCCCACCGCGACCGCATGCAGGGCAAAAAGGTCATGATTGCCGCCGCAGATACCTTCCGCGCTGCCGCCATTGAGCAGTTGCAGGTTTGGGCTGGGCGCGTGGGCGCGCTGTTCCATGCGCGCACCGCCGGTTCCGACCCTGCCGCCGTGGCTTACGAGGCTATGGATCGCGCGCTTCAGGAAGGTGTGGACGTGCTCTATGTGGATACGGCTGGCCGCTTGCAGACCAAGGTCAACCTGATGGAAGAATTGAGCAAGATCCGTCAGGTACTGGGCAAAAAACATGCGGGCGCGCCGCACCGCACCATTCTGGTGATTGACGCCACCACCGGGCAGAACGCCCTTTCGCAAACCAAACTGTTCAAGGAAGCTGCGGGCATTGATGAACTCATCATCACCAAGCTCGACGGCACGGCCAAGGGCGGCGTAGCCATAGCCGTTGCCATGCAGCACCACCTGCCCATCACCTATGTGGGCCTTGGCGAAAAAATGGAAGACCTGCGCCCCTTTAGCGGCGAGGATTATGCCCGCGCCCTGCTGGGCGTGAAGGAAGACGCGTAGGCCCGGTCAGGATTCAAACCTGCAATGCCGGCCCGATTGCCGGAAGCGGAGCATGCCATGAGAAGAGCGTTTATCTGTCCGTCCAAGTATGTGCAGGGCGAGAACGAACTGCTCAACCTTGGGTATTTTGTGCGGCAGTACGGCACAAAGGCCTTGCTGGTAGCCACGGAAAGCAGCGTGAACAGGGTGCGCCAGACTCTGGACGCCACAGCGGCCAAGTTTGGCGTGACCTTTGTGGAAACGGAATTTCAGGGCGAATGCTCGCGCGTTGAAATCGCCCGCCTTGGCGAGCTGGCGCGCCAGCATTCCTGCAACTGCACCGTGGGGCTTGGCGGCGGCAAGGCGCTGGATACGGCGCGCTGCGTGGCGGCGGGGCAGGGAGTCATTGTGGTGCCCACCACAGCGGCAACGGACGCGCCCACGAGCCACTCCGCAGTGATCTACACGCCAGACGGCGAAATGGAAGACTACGCCTATTTTCCCCGCAATCCCGATGTGGTGTTGATGGACGTTTCCATCATTGCCGCCTCGCCGGTGCGCTATCTGGTATCGGGCATGGGCGATGCCCTTTCCACCTATTTTGAGGCGCGGGCCAACGTGCGTTCGTGCGCTCCCGTCAACGCGGGGTTGCCCTGCGGCGCGCGCACGGGCGACTGCCCCCCGGCCAGAGGCACCCTTGCAGCGCAAGCCCTTGCCGCCACCTGCTACCGCACCCTGCTGGATGACGGCTACAAGGCTGTGCTGGCCTGTCAGGCCAAGATGGCGACGCCTGCGCTGGAAAACATCATTGAAGCCAACTCCCTGCTTTCCGGTCTGGGCTTTGAGAGCGGCGGTCTGGCGGCAGCCCATGCCGTCCACGATGGCCTGACCGCACTGGAAGAAACCCATACCTATCTGCACGGCGAAAAGGTCGCCTTTGGCACGCTGGTGCAACTGGTGCTGGAAAACGCCCCCACGGAAGAACTGGACGAAGTGCTGGGCTTCTGCACCTCGGTGGGCCTGCCCGTGTGCCTGAGCGACATCGGTATTACGGATATCAGCCCCGAAGCCCTGCGCAAGGTGGCCCGCAAGGCCTGCCTGCCCGAAGAATCCATCCACGCCATGCCCTTTCCCATTACGGAAGAGAACGTAGCCGCGGCCATTATGGCGGCGGATGCTCTGGGCAACGCATTCAGAAGCTGAACGCATTTGCGGATCAAACCTGCAAGACGATAGTGTGTTCAAAAAAAGGGGGATTCCTGTTCGGAATCCCCCTTGTATCTGGGTTGGGTGTCAGCCTTGCGCCGTTTACTCGGCCCGGAAGGTCAGCTTGTCGTCTGTGGCGTCCACAGTGACGCACTGACCATCGCGGATTTTGCCGCCCACCAGCTCCTTGGCGAGCGGGGTTTCCACAGCCTGCTGCACGTAGCGCTTGAGGGGCCGCGCGCCGTACACAGGGTCATAACCTGCATCGCCAATGAATTTGCGGGCCGCATCTGTAAGCTCAAGCCTGATCTTGCGGTCTTCAAGCCGCTTGCGCAGCCGGTTGACCTGAAGATCCACAATGCGGGCAATCTGGTCGCGCCGCAGGGGCAAAAAGACCACGGTTTCGTCCACACGGTTGAGGAATTCGGGGCGGAAGTGCGCCCGCAAATCCTCCATGACCCTTTCCCTCGCGCCTTCCTTCAGCGAGCCGTCGGCGGAGATGCCGTCCAGCAGGTGCATGGAGCCGATATTGGAGGTCATGATGACTATGCAGTTGCGAAAGTCCACCGTGCGTCCCTGGCTGTCCGTTAGGCGTCCATCATCCAGCAGTTGCAGCAGGGTGTTGAACACATCGGGATGCGCCTTTTCAATCTCGTCAAACAGGATGACGGAGTAGGGCTTGCGGCGCACGGCTTCGGTAAGCTGACCGCCTTCGTCATAGCCCACGTATCCTGGAGGCGCGCCGATGAGCCGCGACACGGAGTGCTTCTCCATGTATTCGCTCATGTCGAGCCGCACCATGTTGTCTTCCGTATCAAAGAGCGCCTCGGCCAAAGCCTTGGAAAGCTCGGTCTTGCCTACGCCCGTGGGGCCAAGGAAGATGAACGAACCTGTGGGCCGCGCCGGGTCGGAAAGCCCCGCGCGGGCGCGTAGCACGGCATCTGCTACGGCTGTAACGGCCTCGTCCTGACCCACCACGCGCTCGTGCAGCTGGTCGCCCAGGCGCAGCAGTTTTTCGCGTTCGGATTCAAGCAGGCGCGTTACCGGAATGCCCGTCCACTTGCCCACAATCTCGGCCACATCGTCGGGGCGCACTTCTTCCTTGAGCAAACGCGGGCCTTCGTGTTCCGAACCAGCGCCGGATGCTGCGGCCAGCTTCTTTTCCAACTCAAGCAGTTTGGAGTACTTGAGCTCGGCGGCCTTGTTGAGGTCGTAGGCGCGCTCGGCCTGCTCAATGGCAAGCTTGGTCTGCTCGATCTGCTCCTTGATTTCACGTACGTGGTCGATGGAGCCCTTTTCGCTCTCCCACTGTTTGCGCATGTTGGCCTGCTGGGCGCGCAGGTCAGCCAGTTCGTTCTCAAGCTTTTCAAGGCGTTCGCGCGAGGCGGCGTCTGTTTCGCGGCGCAGGGCTTCACGCTCGATTTCGAGCTGCATGACCTTGCGGTTCACTTCGTCCAGATCAGCGGGCAGCGAGTCGATCTCTGTGCGGATCATGGCCGCGGCCTCGTCAATGAGGTCAATGGCCTTGTCCGGCAGCTGACGGTCGGTGATGTAGCGGTGCGAAAGCACCACCGCTTCAACAATGGCCGAGTCGCTGATGCGCACGCCGTGGTGCACCTCGAAACGTTCTTTCAGCCCGCGCAGGATGGAAATGGCGTCTTCCACCGTGGGTTCTTCAACCATGACGGGCTGGAAGCGGCGTTCCAGGGCCGGGTCTTTCTCAATATATTTGCGGTACTCGTCCACAGTGGTTGCGCCGATGCAGTGCAGCTCGCCGCGCGCCAGCATGGGCTTGAGCAGGTTGCCCGCGTCCATTGCGCCTTCTGTTTTGCCTGCGCCCACGATGGTGTGCAGTTCGTCGATGAACAGAATGATCTGCCCCTCGCTCTTTTCCACTTCGTTGAGCACGGCCTTGAGGCGTTCTTCAAATTCCCCGCGGTATTTTGCGCCAGCGATGAGCGCGCCCATATCAAGGGCAAAGAGCTTGCGGCCCTTGAGGCCCTCCGGCACGTCGCCCTTGACGATGCGGAAGGCCAGACCTTCCACGATGGCGGTTTTGCCCACGCCCGCCTCGCCTATGAGCACCGGGTTGTTTTTGGTGCGGCGCGAGAGAATGCGAATAACGCGGCGGATTTCGGAATCTCGGCCAATGACCGGGTCCATCTTGCCCTGGCGGGCTGCTTCCACGAGATCGCGGGCATACTTGGTCAGCGCTTCAAAGGTGTCTTCGGGGGTGGCGCTGGTCACGCGCGCGCCGCCGCGCAACTCTTCCATGGCTGCCACAAAACGGGCGCGGGCGATCTTGTATTCCTTGAAAACTTCGCCAAGCGGCGAGGAGGGCGTAACATCGGTAAGCGCGGCAAACAGGTGGTCAACGCTTACGTATTCGTCCTTCATGCGGTTGGCTTCGTTCTGCGCATCGCCCAGAATTTTAGCCAGCCGTTGGGTAATCATGATCTTGTTGGGGTCCATGCCGCCGCCGGAAACAGACGGCCGCTTGCGCAGCGCGCCCTCGATGGCAACGCTGAGGGCCTTGGGCTGCACGCCCATCTGTTCCAGAATGCGCGGCACGATGCCGTTTTCCTGCTGTACAAGGGCCAGGGCCAGATGCTCGGCATCCGTCTCCTGATGGCCCATGCCTGCGGCAATGCTCTGGGCCTGCCCCACAGCCTCGCGGGCTTTATCCGTAAATTTGTTGATGTCCATAAGCTTCCTCCACACGCGCCCGCGCTGCGGCGGGCAAAATTTTGTTATTTCTGGCCGGGAGGCTGCATGCGCTCAAACCGGCTATTCGTCTTCAAAATGCTGCAGGCGTTGCACCCTGCGTTCCAGAGAATCTATGCGCTCCAGAAGATCCACAATAATAGTGCCGCCGAGCACGGGCAGCTCAAAGTCGCAACAGATGCGCTCAAGCTTGCGTACACGGTAGATGTCTACATCGCGAAAAAGGAAATCCTGCGCCGCGCTGGTGCGGGCTTCAATCCAGCCAAGGCCCATCAGTTCCTGAAGCCGCTCCGGCGCAATGCCTGTGGCTTCAATGAATTCCTGCCAGACCATGACCGTTGAAGGCACGGGCAGTGAAGGTTTTTTCGGGGTCATGCTCATTTGTGTCCTCCACCAGTAACCGTATCGGTTGCCGCCTGCGGCGGCGCCGCTGGAATATGCATGCAAACCCTGCGCAGCCGCCGGGGGTGTCCGCTGGCGGCTGCCTGATTGTTCCCTACGCGCGGGCCTTGAATGTTGATATCTCGGCCAGCTTGCTCCACAGGTCGCGCTCTTCGTCCGTGATCTGGGCGGGAACCCTAATCATGATCTTTGCCAGCAGGTCGCCCCGCTTGTCGCCAGCGCCCAGACCCTTGCCGCGCAGGCGGAACTTGCGCCCGGAGCTGGAGCCTGCGGGAATCTGCATTTCTACGCTGCCTTCAAGGGTAGGCACTTCAACCCGCGCTCCAAGAGCTGCCTCCCAGGGAGCCAGGGCCAGATCGCATTGCAGGTTGTCTCCGTCCACCTTGAAAACATGGTGGGGCAGATAGCGCACCCGCAAAAAAAGGTCGCCCGGCGTGCCGCCCGGCGCAGGGTCGCCCTGCCCGGCGAGGCGCAGTTTTGCCCCTTCGCGGATGCCTGCGGGCACGTTGACCTCAAGAGTCTTTGAACCTGCGGGCATGTTGATGGACACGGAGCGCGGGCCGCCGCGCAGCACTTCTTCAAGGCTCAGGGCCAGCTCTGCTTCTACATCGCGGCCACGCCGCTGACGGGACGAAAATCCACCGAAGGGATCAGGGCCGAAATTGGCCCCGCGTCCGCCACCTTGTCCGCCCATCTGGCCGCCAAAGGGGCCGCCGAACTGAGCGCCGCCGCCAAACTGGCCACCGCCGCCAAACAGGGTTTCAAAAAAGTCTGAAAAGCCCGAACCGTCAAAATTTTTGCCGTTGAACGTGAAATGCACATTCTCAAAGCCCGGTTCGCCTTGAAACTGCTGGCCGTGCTGCCAGTTGGGGCCAAGCTGGTCGTACAGTTTGCGCTTTTCCGGGTCTTTGAGCACTTCATAGGCTTCGTTGATTTCCTTAAACTTCTCCTCTGCCTGCTTGTCGCCGGGATTGAGGTCAGGGTGGTATTTGCGGGCCAGCTTTTTGTAAGCCTTGGAGACCTCCTCGGCTGACGCTGCGCGCTCTACTCCCAGAAGTTTGTAATAATCCTTGTACGATACTGCCATGATGCGTGCTCCCCGTCGGGTCGTTTCCTTGACGTGCGTCCAGAATACACCTGTTCGCCACGCCTGCCCATAAAAAGTAATATCGGGCCGCGCATCGTCAATAGGCAAATGCCGTGTTTTTGTCTGGCATTACGCGGGGCTTTCCATAAATAACAGCAAAAGCCCCCGGCCGCCCGAACTGGGACGGCAGGGGGGTAAAGTCATGGCAGTGACAGGGAGGCCCTACGGCAGCAGCGGGCCGCGTGAGCCGATGGTGTAAAAGTTGCGGCCCACGCGGGAGGCTCCGTTGAGCAGGGTGCTGCTCAGGCCCAGATAGTCCGTTTCGGCGCGGGAGCCAGCAAAATCGGCGTTGGATGCAGACTCCGCCGCCTGGTTGCGCAGGCTCCAGGCCCGCATGTCTTGGGCGTGTGCTCTGCTTTGCCCCTGCTGCTCGGCAGAGAGGGCGTCCAGTTCGCCTCTTTCTGCGGTGTCCAGGGTTTTATCCAGCGTGGAGCCTGCATCGGTCTGTGCTCCTGATGCCCCGGCCTGAGCGCGTTGCGCACCGATGATGCGGGCCGCCTCCTGCCGTTTGGCCTGCGCCGCTTCGTAGCCTGCGCGGCGTTCCTGCCGGGCGGCCTCGTCTGCCGCCTGTGCGCTCAGTTCCGCCTGCTGGGCGTTGCGGGCCGCAAGGTCTGACTGGTATTCCGTCTGCTGTCGGCGGGTTGCTGCCTGCTGCACGGCGCTCACGGTTCCGGCTGCGGCCCCGGCAAGGGCCACGGCGGCGCTGATCATGGCGGCGGTGCTGGTTGCTATGGCCATTAGCTGTCCTCCTCAATTGTTCCTGCTGCCATGGCTGGCGCTGGCGGCAGGGTTTTGTGCCAGATAGTTTCCGTGGGCCGCGCCCCAAGGCGGCGGTAGAGGGCATGGCAGGGGCGGGACGCTGGCGAGCTGTACTGCACAAGGCTTACGCCGCGCACGGCAAGGGCCGCCTCAGCATGGCGCAGCAGGCGCAGGGCAAACAGGCCGCCGCGCGCCCAGGGGGCAAGATAGAGGCCGTCCAAAGCCGCCAGCAGGGTTTGCGGGCAATGTGGGCAGGCCACCAGGGTAAAGGCGGCGTAGCCCGCCAGTGGAGCGCTGGAGGTAGCGGAGGCTGCGCCTTGGTCGGCCTCGGGCAGTCCGCGCGCGGCGCTGATGTGCAGCATGCCCAGCCGTTCAAGGCTGGCATAGCGCTCATGGTCAAGGCGGTAACGCTGTGCGCCATGCAGGGCGGCTTCCACCTCATCCCAGTGGGCGGCGGCGAGTTGTTCCGCTTCTGCGGATACCTGAGAAAATATTTCTGTTGTTAGGGTCAGCATGGATTGCTCCTCCTGCCGCATCAGGCAAAGGTTATGTCCAGCGTGAGAGCAAGAACGCGGAAGGGCAGGGGCCTCTGCTGCACCAGCCAGATGCTCGTCTGGTTGTCCCAACCGCCGCTGGGAGCGCACGTGATATCGCCAGAAAAGGGCTGCACGGCCTCGCCCCAGTGTTCCGGCATAAAGGGCAGGTCGTAAAGTTCGTTGCGGCTGGGGCCGTATTGCCCGCCTACGCTGCGGTACAGGCGGAGCGAGCAGGAACCGTAGGCCCGCCCTTGCGCCAGTGTTGTGCCGGAATTGAAGTCTCCTTCCACCGGCAGGGGGGAGAGCACGGATGCATACGGCAGGCCTGCCTGCACCACAGAGGCCGCGTAGGGCAGCTCTATGCGTCCACCACGCACCACGCAGCCCTCCACAGGGCTGCCGTCCGCCAGTACGGAAAGCGCGCAGCCTTCCAGATGGCCCAGCCCTTCCACGGTCGAAGTTGGCGTATCCGTGCGGATGCCAAGGCCGCAATCCACAAAACAGGCTTCGGCAATGGGCTGGCTATCCGCCCAGACCGGGGCCAGCCGTTCGAGAAAATAGCGCGTCCGGCCCGCAATGGTGCGGCGCACCACAAGAGCCAGCGCGTCGCCGTCCTGATCAGCCACTGTTGCGGCAGAAATAACCTCGCCGTCTGTCACATGGCGCGACCAGCCCCAGATGTCGTGCTCCTTCATGTAGGTAAAACCCAGCAGCAGGCCATCATCGCGCACGCACCAGATGGTTGAGCCGGGGGTCTGCTGATAGGCCCACTGTTTGATGGTGTGCCCCTCAAACAGGTGCGGCGCAAGAATGGAAAGGTCGTTGCCCGAATAGCCGTCTTTTTCCAGCGAATAGAAAAGATCGCGCACACGCGAGCCGTGGCGCTGCACATGCAGCACCGAGTTGCCGATGATGATGGGCGCAAGCCCCGCGCTGCCCCAGTACGACTGGGCGGTGATGCTGACCTTCTGGGGCGTGATGGCCGATCCATCGCCGCCGCTGGCCTTGTATTCGCTGCCGGAGGTGCCCACCAGAAGATCGCCGAAGCTGGCAACCCAGGTTACGGAGTCTATGGAGCCGGAGGCGATGAGGTATTCCACCGGATCGTCATCCTGCAAGGGACGCGACTTGCGGAAGGATTCAAAATCGCCTGTGCGCGACATGTAAAATGCCTGCGGCGTGCCGGGGGTGGCCGCAAGCACCATGCGCTGCTGGTGAAAGGCCACCACGCCGGGATTGTTGTTGTCGACAAAAGGATTCCAGTCTTCGCGAGGAGTGTCTGTGGTGTCGGCCTTGTAGTTCTGGTCGCTGAAGCTGGTGCCGGAGGCAACGCCGATAAAGCCGAAGTAGCCCGCTTCCTCGCGGTAAACATTGTACTCAGCAGCGCCCTGAACGGCAGGCCAGCTTATGGTTGTGCTGTTGCCCACCACCCAGTCGGAGGGGTGTCGCGCCCCTGTGCACTCCCCGGCAGGCGAGGCGAGGGACTGCCTGCCGTTGGCATCCACCGCAGCCACCTTGTACCGCAGGGTGTAGGAACCGCCGCTGCCAGTAAAGGCCAGCGTGGGCGCGGCGGGGGCGGGCAGGGATGTGTTCAGTTTTACCTGTTCCAGGCTCCAGGTATAGTTTCCACCCGGTGCGTCGCGCCGCACTATTTTGTGCAGCGGATATTTCTGGTGGGCCAGATAGACCACATCGCCCACCTGCGCGTGGCAGAGCGAAAGCAGATCTTCCGCCGCATAGGGGGTCGCCATGACAGGTGCCGTGGTGAATCCGGCAACTGTAGCAACGCGCAGGGTTTTCTCGCCAAAAACCAGAAGGAAATTCTGGCTCGGATGCGCGCTGAAGGTGAAGGGGAGCAACACGGAATACTCCCCAAGCTCAGCCAGAAAGCGGGTGCCGGGCCGCCGGGCCACATCCCCGTGCAGGCCGGGGAGCATGTTTTCCATGCAGGCAACGCAGTTGCGGTAACGGGAAAGGTCATACCGGGCCGAGAGCGTGGGCGATATCTCGCCGCCGGTAAAGTTTTGCAGGGCTATGCGCATGACTGTTCCGTCTGCAAAATGTCAGGAGTATCCGGCCAGGGGGTAGCTTCTCCGCCGCCATCCCACGGCGCACCGGGCTGTTCGGGCAGGGCGCGCAGGGTGGCCCTGTACGCCTTGACCTGTGCCAGATATCCCTCGCTGATGGGGTAGTCGGCCAGCATATACTTGTCCGTAGCTGCAAGTCGCACGTCACGGGAGGCGCGCAGAACTTCAAAGATGGCTTCAGCAGGCCGTGTCGGTTCTTCACCAGCCTTGTAGAGCCTGCCGTCCCAGCCGCGCACTACCTCATAATCAACCTCGACACTGCCGGGGAATGGTTGCGCGTCCCACATGTCAATTTCACCAGCGGCATTGAGCAGCACATGGCAAGACATCAGTTGCCTCCTTCTGCAAAAACAAAGCTCAGATATAAATTCGTGGGGGCCGTATATTCTACGCGAGCTGCGTCGCCTTTGCGCGCCGGAATTATTAGGCTTAGTACTTGTCCCACGGCAGAAGACCAACTAAGTTCATCCAAAACAAAGTTGTTTGTGGACAAGCGTAGGTATTGATTTATTGCTGAAGAAGTACCGGTAAACTTGAACCAGCCAGGGGCAGGAGCAGGGGCCGTATAAGTCGTAGACGCTGGAACGGCCACCGCCACTACCCTTTGACTGGGCATGGCGTAGTTCGCCACCTTGGCGGAGCCTGCTGCCGTCAGGTTATCCATGTCCAGATTTGCCTTGCCCGCCAGACCTGCCATGTAATTCGACCAGTCGAACACGCTGGCGCTGTTCTGCGCGGATGCCAGAACCACAAAATGCCGCCAGCGTACCTGCTCATCGGAGACCGTGGTGGAGTTGCCATAGATAGGATTGGACGCTGCGGCATTGAACTGGAGTTCTGTGCAGCCAATCCCACCTGTACCGACTGCAACGCCGTGCGCTGCGGTTGTTCTTACCAACGCACCAGTAGACCCTTCTGAAATCCCACCAAGGATTGACGTGTACCCACCAGTTGTGCCTGTAATGTTCGGCAGTCCGGCCTTATAACTTTTGCCCAGCTCCGAGGCACTTGCGGCATGCGTGATGGAATCGCCGTTTTTCAGCAGCGGAACCTTGAACTTCTGGGCTGCGGTGTCCAATGCGAATTTGGCGCAGTTGCCTGTCAGGGCCACCTGGGCGGCAAAGGCGGCATAGGTGCAGGTGAGCAGTTTGCCGCCCACAAGATACGTGTCGTAAAACTCCCTGAATTGTTCACGCGTGTATTCCGCAGCGTCAGCCGGAACAGTGCCGTTGGGAACGTAGCCGTCTGCCGCCATCACGCTCATAACGCTACCGATCAGAGTCGTGCCTATGGCTGTAATGCCAAGCTCCGCTGTGGTCAGGCGCGCATCCTGCTGGGAGTTTTTTGCTTCCGCATCGGCCATACGGCTGAGCAAATTGTCCGGCACGGCCTGCTGCGCCGCGTGGGCGGCAGTTTGGGCAGTCTGGGCGCTTGCCGCTGCTATATCTGCCTGCGCAGTGGCGGCGCTTACGCTTGCTTCTGCCGCTTCAGCCACCGTTTGTGCTGCTGTGGCTGCGCTGGCCGCTGCAGCAGCGGCAGAATGCGCGGCGGCGGTGGCGTTTTGAGCTGCTGCATCACGGCTGGCATAGATGGAAGCAACCACTTCTTCCGGCGACTTGTCGCTGGTGGCGGGCATGATGACGGCGCGCGCGAGTTTTTCGTTCAGTTGTTGAAGTTCCGCGGTGGCCTGATCCAGACCGTCTTCTATGACCTGCGGATCAAAGCGCGAGGCGGATATGAGGTCTATGCCCTGCGCAAAGGGCATGTTGCGCACTATGGCAAGCCGCCAGCCTGCGGGCAGGGGCGCTCCATCGTGCAGATAGGTTACAGTGCCGCCGCTCTCGCCGATACTGGCTGTCCAGCCCTGAGCAGGAGAGGTCTCTCCCTTGGGTGATGTGATGCTGATATTAAGCTGGTCTGTGCTCCAGACCTTGAAGGCAAAGGGAAAGGCCGTTGCTGCGCCATTGCCTTCATACACGGCGCGGCTGGGGCTGTAGGGCAGGGTCATGCCTCGCTCCTTGCTGGTTTGACAGTGATTGCGGGTGCACTCAGCGCACGGCAAGCCAGGGGTCTTCAACCGGACGGTCGCTGCGTTCGGACGCGGCGGCGCTACGGGCCGGGGGCAGGCTGGCGGCATAGAGCTGCTCCAGCTCGGTTGCCTTCTGGCTGCTGCCCTTAAGCAAGGGGGCGGCTATGAGGGCGGCCAGCTTGCGGGCCAGCATGTGCGCAAAGAGGTCATCAAAAAGGCGGCTGTTGCGCACATCTTCCGTGTACAGGGCAAGGGCGCGCGCCGCATCGGTGAGCAGCAGCGAGCCATCGCCCGCAGCGTTCTGCGCAAGGCAGAAGGGGCGGGCCGTAATGCCTTCGTGGCGCACCTCGTGCACCTTGAGGCAGTCATCGGGCAGTGCATAGGCAAAACGGAATTCCGGCGCGTAGCCTTCAGGCAGCGGCACAAGGGCCATCCATGTTCTGCGCTGGGCAAAGCTCCAGGGAAAATCGCGCAGCACCTGCCGCCGGGCGGAATCCCAATACAGGCGGCATTGCAGGGCCTCTGGCGTATTTTCCTGCTCCGAGGCAACACTGCGCGTCCCCAGAAAGCCCAGCGCGCGGTTCCACACGCTTATCTGGCTGATGGTCATGGCAGTTCCTGTGATGAAGTGGAGAAAAAGCCTCCGGCCTGCCCCGCAGGGGGCCGGAGGCTGTAGACTGACGGGCTGAGTTTTAACCAGCCATGATGGCAGGTTCGTAGGGCAGGTCTTCCTCCCGCGTGAGGGCGGCAAAGATGCGTCCTTTGCTCACGGTTTTGCCGTCAACGGGTGTGACGGCGAAGGCCAGACGCAGCCAGCTCTTGCGCACGCCCTGGGGCAAAAATCGCAGGTAAGGGCGCGCGCCAAGGCCGAGGCCGGGAGCTTCCACCGGGTTGGGCACCGTTACCGAAGCACCGGGAACGGCAGCCCATGGGCCGTCGGCGTGATCCGCCTCCTCCATGCAGATGGTGAGGCTCTGCGTTTCATCCGGGGCAAAGGCCTCGGTAACAGAAAACCGCAAGGGCATGGGCTCCATGCGTCCCGGAAGCTTCAGGCCGGTAAGGGCCACCGGTTGTCCCGTGGCGTTGGCAGTAAGGGGGCCTTCAAAAAAAACGGAGTTGCGGTCGATAATAGCCATGAAAACTCCTTTGGCAGAATATTGGAAGAACAGCGAAAAAACAGGCGGGTTGCGGCGTGGAAGCCCCGGCAAGGGCTTCCACACGTTACAAAGGATTGTGCCTTAGGCCACCACTCCTTCGCTGGAGAGCACGGCATCACACTGGCGCACAGGGCGACCATGCAGCACCGGCACGGCCTTGGAGTCAAAGAACTCGCCGTACTGCAACTGCACGTTGCCCGCATCGGAATTCTGCAATTCAAGGGCGGTGAGCACATCGGCATTGGCGTACCACACGGCTTTCTGGCGCAGGTGCTGGGGCATAAGGTTCTTGGCCTCGATGGTCAGCTTCTGCATATCCACAAAGCCGCTCTGCCCCTTGCGCTTGCCAAGCGAGGCCACAGGCAGGTTGGCGATGCGAACGATGCCGCGCCAGTCGCGCACGGCAAGGCCGCAGCGCCAATTGTACTTGTCGCCCACCACCTGATATTTGCGGCCGTCCGGATCCTGAGCCATGTAGGTTTTGAGGTCTTCGTGCGAGAGGCCGCCGTTGCTCTCCTTGGGGTAGACGCCGTGCACGGACTGCGCGCCCCACGAAACAAGCCACAGGGAGGTGCAGCCGCCCTCGTCGCGCCCGCCCGCATCGAGCACGTTTTTGGCGTCCAGCGCGGGGTAGCGCATGGCAAGGCCGTTAAACTCGTCGGGGTTCAGATTGCTGTTGCCGTAAAAAAGGGTTGCAGCCACCTTCTGGCGCATGGCTTCGGCAAAGGCCACGCCTTCGCTCATGCGAAAGGCTTTGTCGCGGCTGCCGTAGAGGCGCAGTTCTTCCACGTCCAGCTCCATGATGGCTTCAAGGATGCCGCAGCCTTCCTTTACCTGGCTCCACTGTGATTTGGAGGGCGGCGTGCCCTGATACAGCCTGCGCCAGTAAACTTCGGGCAGTCCTGTACGGATGCGGGTGAGGTGGCCGTCGCTCTGGTTGGATTCCATCCAGAGCACATCGTCCATGATGTCGTTGGTTTTGTTCATCAGTTCGATGATCTGCCCGGCCTTGTCGCCACGGTAGAACTGTTCCATTTCGGCCAGGGACACCACCAAACCCATGGAATTAGCCATAATACCCTCGTCTGTTTGCAGGTTGCTCAAGAAATTTTGTTGCTGTGCAATGCAATTTGCAGGGGCGCAAATCAGATGCTTCCGCTACGCGAACTCCAGCCCGCGTACATGCGCTCTTCAAGCGGCGGCATGGAACCTCCCGCCTGTCCCTGCACCAGCCCGTCCTCCATGAGGGCATCGGCAAGGCGGTTGAAAAAGCGCAGCACGTCAGGGTTGTTGCCGTAGCCGGTCTGTTCCAGCAGTTGGCCGATGCGCTTGCTTTCATCAAACCGGTCAAGGGCAAGCTGGGCGCGCGCAACAGTGGCAGGCAGGTTTGCGCCGCCGATCTGCGGGTCTTCCGTGGCCTCCTTGCGCCATTTGTTGACCTGCTCCTGCCACTGGAGGCGCTGGCCTGCCTCATGCTCGCGCAGGCGCTGGGCGAAGGGGTCAGCCTGCGGATGGGCCTGTGACTTGGCCTGTTCATTTGCCTGGGCGGGATTTTCTGCGCCAGTGGCAGCCTGTGGCGCTGCGGCGGCAGGGGCGCCACTGTCGGTTCCTCCGTTGCTCTGGTCTGCGCCGGAAAAACCGGTCGCGGAGGAAAAGGCGTTTTCGGCAGTGGAGGAAGCCTCAGAAGGTGTCGAGATCATGAACGTCGTTCTCCTTGGTTTGCAGCAACCGGGGCAAATGTCCGGGGTTTGCCTGTTGCATGAGGCGCATAAGGCGCATGCCGATCATGCGTTGCCCCTCGGCATAAAAAAGGCGAGAGCTTTGGCAGGATTCGGGCGCATTGCCCACATCCTCGGCGCTGAAGTTGCGGCACAGATGCAGCAGCCAGCGCAGCAATACGCGGCCCTGAGGCTGTGCCATCAGCCCGTCCACTGCGGCCCGCATGGCCGCATCGAACGTCTGGGCGCGGTTGGCGGTATGCTGCTGCGCCTTTTGTTTTGTTTGGTCCTGCTGCTCCGCCTGTTCGTATGGGGCAAAAACATCCATCAACGATATTCCTCCGGCTTTGCGCCCTTGGGTTCGTCACGTTGCTCCGCCTGTCCTGTTGCCTGTGCCTTTTTCGTATGTTCAGCGCGGGCCAGGCCGCCCGGCAGGGCGTTGCGCAGCAGACGCGTGATGCCGTCCAGCACGCGGCCCTGTTTGCCGTCCGGGCCGGAAAGCGGGCTTTGCGAGAGCTGACGCACCATATCCACCCCTTTGCCAAGGGCCTCTGTGAGAGCTTGCGTCTGGGCGGCATCAGCCCTGGCGGCCCGCAACTGCTGACGTTCCTCCGGCGAGCGCGTGAGGCTCACGGGCAGGCCCAGACTTTCCGCATAATTATCAAGCAGGTGATCCACATTGAGGGTGTCCAGGGCTTCGGGCCACGCGCTGGAAGCCTTGAGGGTCAGGGCCATGTACTGGTCTGCCGCATTGATGCCCACCAGCTTCTGGGCTTGCGCCAGCAGGGAGACAAACTCCACGCGCAGGCGGCGGCCAGCCAGCTCGGGCGGGCAGGGGGGCAGCATGTCCAGCTCGCGCATGCACTCGAAGGTGCGATCCATGAGCGGAATGAACAGTTCATCGTGCAGGCGCTCCAGCACAGGGCCAACAAGCACCAGTTTTTCCTCCTCCCGCGCCGCGATTTCGCTGGCTGTCACGCCGCTGCGGCCGTCAAGGATGAGCTTGAACAGATCGTTGTAGAGTCCTTTGCGTATTTGATCCTGAACCGACTCCATAGCCTTGCGCGCCGTGGCGAGGTCGGGGTTTATCTGCAACAGGGGCGTTGCCGCCTGTGGGCTTTGACCCGGCGCGCTGTCCACGTAGTTGACGCCGCCGGGGGTGAGATCAAGCCCAACGGAGCGCAGGCCCGCAGCCACGCTCATGGGCGGGTCAACCGCCTTGTGGATGGCCTTGAGCGTGGTGACGCCCATCTGTTGCAGCATGCGGCAGTCGGGCAGGGCGTCCATGGCGGGCGAGCGCCCGTACACATCGTTGCCCGCCACATCCCAGCGCGGGCCAAAGCCCGGGAAGGAACGAAAGCCCGAAACCTTGAGTGCATGGCGGTTGCCGTCGCGCCCTTCCAGCCAGTAGACGGAAGCTACGGGCATGCGGCTTGCGTCTGCCAGCCCGTGCTGCGTGTTTTCACGCGGGTACACAGCCTGAATGACGTTGCGCCGCTCCTCGGGATTGCGGCGCGCCGCCTCGCGCAGGGTTTCGGGCAGGGCCGAAGGGCCGAAAGCCTGAACGATCTGGCGCAGGGTCATGGCGCTGCGGCGGAACACCGTGTCCACCCGTCGCGTTGCATCGCAGTCCAGCGCATATTCCCCCGCGCAAAGGGGGATAAAACGGAACCCGTGCTGTGGATCAGCAAGCTCAAACACAAAGGCCGTGCCAAAAGTGCCCAGTTCGCCATACATGGTGTGCATGGCATTGTAGAAGTTTGACCGCTGGAACACGGTGCGCATCCGGTTGGCGACTTCGTCCAGCCATGCCTGACCGGGGCGGCTGCGGGCCAGGTCGGCATCGTCAAGGCTTAGCCGGAACCAGGGCCTTGCCGGACTGGTGAGCCCGCCCTGAAGGCCAGCCGCCAGCGTACGCATGGCCAGAATGCCGGTGGCGTCCACAAGCCCCCGGTTGAGCATGGGGCCTTCTTCCGCCGCGTCTACCTGCGGATTCAGGCGGCAGTGCGTGGGCAAAAAATGATCAGCCAGGCTTTGCCATGCCGCGTCCCAGGGGGCACGACGCCGCAACAGGGCATCATGCCGCCGGGAAAGGGCCTGTACGTCCACAGCATATTGCGCATGGCTCTGCATGGTATTCTGGGGGGCGGGCTGCCCTGCAGGCGCAACGCTGTTCTGGATGTGTGCGGTCACGCTACTGCCCCAGCAGGGTTTTGCGCGTTGCATCGACGCGGTTGAGCGGGCTGGTGTACACTGAACCGTTGATGCCTGCCGCCTTGGCGGCTTTGTCTTTCTGGTTCTGGCGCGCTGCGGTGGCGGCCTCGGTTACGGGTTTTTCCACTTCCTGCTTGGGAACGGGCGCAACTGCGGGTACATCAGGCGTGCCGCCTCCTCCAAATCCCATGACGTTCTCCTCATGTTGAATGGTTGCTGTTGGTTGCTGCTGTATGATTGCCAACAAGTCCTGCGGTGCGCAGAGCACCAGTACGCCGTCCACCCATGTCTTTTTGCGGGTATGCAGGCATGCGCCGGGCAAGCGTCCAAGCACACGGAATCCGCAGGCTTCGGCCAGCCTCCATGCATGGCGGTTGGGGGTTGGGCAAATCCCCATAACTGCGGAGCAGTCGAGGTTTGCAAAAGCCCAGTTCAAGCCCCCGTGCGCCATGGACACCGCCAGCCGCGTCCATTGACGAAAGGTGGTGAAATCAAACTCCCACACCCGCCCCCTGCGGGGACTGAACATGGCGCAGGCCAGCAATGGGGCCGGGCTGGACAGGCAAACAGAGGCGGACTCCGGCGGCGGGCCGTAACAGCCCAGCAAGACGCCCCTGTCCGGCGCGGTGATTGATTGCCACTGGGCCAGCGTGGGCTTATGCAGGGAACTCATGGCGCTGGCTGTCAGGCCTTCGGCTTCCATGCGTTCAAAAACGGCGTCGCGGGCGTGTTGATCCACAATGGGGGCGTAGGTAAAGCGCATCAGTGGCCTCCAAAAAAGTCGTAGTCAGTGCGGGCGCGGCGCGCGCCAGAGGCTGTTTCCTGCTGCGGGCGAAAGCCCGTGACGGCGTAGCGCAGGGCGTCTGCCGCGTGGCTTGCCCAGTCGTGCAAGGGGCCGGATCCTGCCTGCGGGGCCTGCAAGCCTTGCGCGGAGCCAGCCTTCCAGCGCCGCCTGTAGGCCCGCAGGGCCTTTACGCCATGGGCGCAGGCTGCCGCATCAAACCAGAAGCGCGGCAACTGGCGGCGCAGGGCATCTATGCCGTCAGCCAGCGACAGAGCCGGGGCCAGGGTAAAACGTATGCCCAGTTGGGCGGCGCTTTCCCAGCGGCTCAACCCGGTGCCCAGTTCGCGCACGCGGATGTCGTGCGGGGCAATGTGGGTGCCGTAAACAAATCCGCGTCCGCCAATGGTTCCATCTGGGAGATTGGGGGCCGTGGCTTCCGCTGTTTCAGCAGGGCGGGCCTTGGCGGCCAGCACCTGCGCATAGTGCGCCAGTCCCTCGCCGGAAGCTTCGTAGTAGTCGAGGATGCGCCAGCAGCCCGATGGCTCCACCTGAAAAAACCAGATGGCCGTGGCGTCATCCATGCCCAGATCCCAGGCTGTATGCACGGGAAGCTCCGGCGCGTGGGGCAGGGGGCGGATGCGCCCCTCGCGCTCTGCAGCATCCAGCAGAGGCGCGTAATAAGCACCGCGCACCGCCGCTGCAAACGAGCATTCAAACTCTTGAAGATACTCGGCCTCGTCCATGCCCCGGCGCGCCGCAGCCAACTCCTGCTGCGGCAGGTAGCCGGTTTCTGAGGCGGGAAAGCGGAAGCGCGACCAGATGCCTTCTTCGTCCGCGCCTGCCTGCTGCCATACGTCATAGAGCAGGTTGTCCGTACCTTGAGGCGTGCCGCAGAACAGCGCGCGGCCCTGACGGTCAGCCAGCATGGGGCGCAGCACCTGCGTCCATACCTCGCGGGGCATGTCTGCCGGTTCGTCCAGCACCAGATCATCCAGATACAGGCCGCGCAGGGCTTGCGCGTTTTCCGTTCCCAGCAGACGGATGCGGCCCCCGGTGGGCAGCACGCAGACAAGCTCGCTTTCCAGAAATCGCGTGCCGGGCACGGCCCCGGCAAACTGTTTGCAGTAGTCCCAGGCGACCGCCTTGGCCTGCCCCAGAAAGGGCGCGGCATAGGCCGCCCGCCAGTCGTGCCTGCCCACGCGCAAGGCCTGACGCACCAGATCATTGACCGCCGCCACCGTTTTGCCGAAGCGCCTGTGGCAGAGCAGCACGCAGAAGCGGGTGCGCTCCTCGTGAAAGCGCCACTGCAAAGGGCGAGGGCAGTATGGGATGACGTGGGGTGCAGGCTGGGACATGGAAAATATCCTTGTTTTTCAGGAGAAAATATTAGTTGCTTGAGCCGTAGTGCGGCAAAATGTTCTGCACGGGCGGTTTGCCGGATGCACATGACGCCTTGGATGATGTCCGGGGCGATGCTTCGGATAGATTTGCGGGCAGCCTGCCGGATGCCGCGCTTGGGGGGCCGCCCCACACAACCACCATTCTGGGGGGGGCATCGGGCGAGGCTTCATCGCGCAGGGAGCGCAGGATTGCGTGCAGTTCCTTTATTTCTTTGACAATATCGATACTTTTCTCCGCAATATCAGCTGCGCTGAGGGTGCGGGTGAGCAGGTCGAGCCGCTGCTCTAGGCTGTCGAGCAAGGGGGAGTTGCGGCAAGCACTTTTGCGTTTTGCAGGGGGCATCAGTTGCAGCCCCCCGCAGTATCGGCGCCTGTGCGGCACGCGAAGGCCGCACCACCCTGAGGCACAAGGCGAAGGCGGTCTTCCTGACGCTCAAAGCTGTGCTCAAGCCGCTCAAGCAACCTGTCCAGACCAGAAATGCGTACATTGAGCGCCTGAATTTCACCGCGCAGGGCCGCCAGTTCGTTGTGCAGGCCTGCTAAGTCTGCGGTATCGGGGGCGAGCCGCAGGTTTTCCTCTATGGCGCTGAGCCTGCGGGTGGTTGCGACCTCCCGCCGGGTATCGCGCTGTACGTGCAGCAGGTAGTCCTCCTGCCGCACAAAGGCCCGGCGCAGGCTCCACAAGGCCCAGGCAAACAGCCCCTGCACAAGCAGAACAAGCAGGCTTGCCCCTGTGGAAGAAAAAATGTCCATCATCACAGCATCCTTCAGACCAGTTGGCCTGCTCAAAAGTAAATTGGCCCAGTGTGTTGCCAGATCGCTGCAACTATTGACTGGCCTAAAATCCCAGCCCCAGCATGCCCAGCAGCAGGGTCATGATCTGGTTCAGGGCCGAGGGCGGCAGGTGGTCGCTCCAGCCCGGAAAAAGCAGGGGAATAATGATGAGCCTCCCCGCAACCTCCCAGCAGAACAACAGGGAGAGCATCCAACCGAGGAAGGAGCGCCACAGCCGCAACATGCTTGCGGGCGCGCCGCCCACCTCAGCCTCATTGATGCGGCTTTGCGCATCGTTCTGCCGGTTGCGGTCGGGCAGAATTTTGCCCACAGCGCCGGTGATGCCGCCCAGCAGATTCCCTAGCAGTGCCCACATGTCAGTTTGCCTCCCGCTCAAGTTCCGCAAGATACTGGGCCAGGGCCTTTACCCTGTTGCGCCAGCCTTCAAGAAACACTTTGAGGGATGGACGGCGGGCAGCCAGATCACGGTAAAAGGCATCGCGCAGGCGCAGTATCTGCCGGGCGGCAAACCACTGGAGGTTGGATGATTCCAGCGCTTCAGCCAGCTCTGCAGTGCGGGGGCCGGAGATTCCGTCCTCGGCAATGGGCCGGTAGTGGTCGAGCTGGGCTTCTCCAACGGAATTCATGCCCTGCTGCAACTGGCGCACGGATCTGGCTGGCCCCATGTTGACCGCGCCATCATACAGGGCCACGGCCAGTGGCAGGGGCAGAGCGGCGCAGCCAAGGGCATCCCAGAAGTGCTTTTTGAAAAGCGCGGCGGCCTGCTGCCGGGTGCAGGCGCGGATATCGTCAGCGTCCACATCGCCGTCCATATCCAGATCAAGTCCGTTGTACGTGCAATTGGGGGTACGAGCAGCAGAGCAGCCATCGCAGCTTTTGTGCTGGCGCAGGCATTCCTGCCGGGCCTGCAGGGCAAGATCCTGCACCCATCGCAGGGAAACCCCGTACTTGGTCAGACCGCCCGGATCAGCGGGATGGTCCGTGAGGCCGCCTTCCCATCTGGCGGTGAAGGCATGGGCAGTATCAAACAGATTGGGCATGATGAGACTCCTTGGCATGATGTGGCCGCAGTCAGCGGCGTGAGGAGAACATGCCAAAAAGCCGGGCGCGCGTAAGACTGAAAGGATTCAGCAGCGTCAAAGGCGCAGGATGCGTTGTTTTTGCAGTATCTGGGAGGAAAATGAGGAGTTGGTGGCAAAAAAAGCCAGCATAAACGCTGGCTTAAATTTTTTAAGGGCAGGTAGTCTGCTGTTTTCGGCTTAATTTACAGTGCATTATCGTGCTTTTGGGCCGAAATTTGCGCGGAATCGCCAAGCATTAGCAGCAGCCTGGCCTGTGAGGGGACGGAACTTTCTTTTTTCAGAATCTGCCATACGCGGCGGTCAGATATGCCGTGGCGGCGGGCCAGGCTGGACACCGCAGCCGTGCTGCTTGAACCGCGCCCTGTGCTGCGTGAAAAACCTTTGACGATCTCATGCTGCCTGAGGCGGGTCATAAGCGCCGTGCAGCGGGGCACATAAAGGCTTGTGCCGCCAAAGGTCGCCATGAGTTTGCGCAGGCATCGCAGGCCAAGGGTTTTGCGCAGCGGATGCGTTCTGTCCTTGGGCACATTGCGCGGTACGCGTATGCATTGCCCTCCAAACGCGTGTAACACCCCCCAGAATTGTTTCATGTCGTTCAGGGCCCTCCATATCAGACGCGCATTGTCGGGCAAATGGTTGATAAGTTCGCGCCATTGTTCTTCTGTTTCGGCCATACGCAAGGAATTGCCCCATGCGGGATTATTTTTGCGGCGTATACGCGGATCACCCTCTGGGGTAGAGGCTTTCGCCGACGATTCGGTAAGTTCTGGTTGACTGTTGTCGGGCTTTGTCGGGTCAATGGGCCTATTGGTCATGGCGCGTCTCCACAGTTTGGCAGGCGCGCGCGGATATGTCGGTTGCGGGCGATTCTGGCGTTGAGGGTGATGTTTGTGAGCGGATGCAAAACTGCGCGGAAAATTCCTGATCCATCTGGCAGGCCAGAAGACGCAGGTGTTCGATGACGAGACGCAGTATGGGCTGCTGGATGGCGCGCTCGCCAGAATGTAAGGAATCCAGCACAGCGCTCAGGTTACGGATGTCGTCAGGAAATGCGGACATGCTATGCTCCAAAAATAGGAAATTAAATTTACCGGGCCGTAAAATAGAAAAATCACTATTTGTGGGGATAGTCAAGGAAAAGTTTTATTTATAAGAAAAGTTTTAACAATATGAATTTATTTACATAAATTTTAAAATATGCAGAAAATTGCACCTCTTTGCATCATAGGTTTAAAAGTTTTCTTTGAAGTTCAAGGAAAACTTGAAATTACCTAAAAACAAATATAGATGTGTACAAACGGCTCGTTTTTTTTATGAAAAAATATGGTCTGTGCTGGTTGCCCATCTATGGCTCCGGCACTTCAGGGCAGCAAACAACAAGGGAAAAACATGAAGAAAACACAAGCGCCCCTGGTATCAGCTTTTGGAGCGCGTATGCGTCAGCGCAGGGAAAACTTGGGTTTGCACAAGCAGGTACTGGCAGACACGGTGGGTCTGAGCCTGACGACAATTCAGCAGTATGAGAACGGGCAGATGCCCAAGGGCAGCCATGCCGTGCGGCTTGCCGATGCTCTTGAGTGTTCACTGGATTGGCTGTTGGCAGGGCGCGGTGATTGCGGCAATAGTATGGTGCACACGCCTGAAGCGCGGCTTATGATGGTTCCCATGGCCGAGGCCCGGCTCTCTGCCGGGACAGGAAGTTTTGAAGCTGGCGGCGAGGTGCTGCGGCACTATGCGTTCAGGTGGGATTTTTTGCAGCGTAAGGGTAACCCTGCGCAGATGGTGCTGCTGCGCGTTTCTGGCGACAGCATGCAGCCCCGTATTGTGAACAATGACGTGGTGCTGATAGACCAGAGCCAGCGTGAACCGGTGCCGGGGCGCATATACGCTGTGGGCGTGGAGGATATGGTCTATCTCAAGGTGCTGGATGCCATGCCGGGCAAGCTCATACTGACCAGCATCAACCCGGATTTCGCCCCCATAGAGGCTGATACCAGCGAGCAACTGGGGGGTCTGGTGCGTATCATCGGCAGGGCCGTATGGGTAGGGCGGGAGCTGGACTGAGCCAATCAGCCCGCATGCGGCTACGGCTGGCGCACGCATGGCTTTGATCTCGGCTGGCGTGCAGCATCAGCCCTGCGGGGCAGATATCTGCCCCACCAAGGCGGTCTGGCAAAAAACGCCTGTGCCTTATAGGGGCGGGGCAGCCACGGGGCCGCCTGCTATCAGTTCTTGAGAGCTACGCCTGGGGCGGCGATTTTATCTATGTCGTGTTCGCTGGCAAGGTTGCGGTTCCATGCGCGGATGGCCGCCCCTTGCGACACCGACCACTGCTGCGAGGTTTGCCCGCAAGAACAGACAACGCGCCATACCTCCTGCCTGCGGCCAGGGGGAAGCATGGATTCCAGATGGACATTGGTGCCGCCGCATGCAAGGCAGGGGCGGATGGTGTGCGGATCAAGCTCTTTCATATAAGCAACCATACCAGTTTTGAACCGGTATCACAAGGACTGCGTCTGTTAATAAAGAGCACCAATGTGAAAGACGCAGCAGAGAAATATTTTTTTTACAGGCTGGGGCATTCTTAACGTTTTGCTGACGTGAATATTTGCAATGTAAGTCCGCACGCGACATGTGGCGCGTTGCAAAATTTTTTAAGCACCTTTCTGGAGGAAATATGCGTTATCTGCTCGTTATGATCATGTCCCTCATGCTTGCCGCCCCGGCCTTTGCTGCCAACACCGCCGATGCCCCGGCTGCTCCTCACTCTGCCCGCAAGGCCAAGAGCGTGACAAAAGTCGCTCCGGTCGATACGGTAGCCAAAGCTTTGGCCGCTGCCAACAAAACCCCTGTGTCCGTTACCGGCACCATCGTGGAACCTGTGCAGGGCAAGAAAAACCGCTACGTCTTTGAAGACGGTACTGGCCGCATGACCGTGGCCCTTGGCAAAAAGGCCGCCGCTGCCGCGCACATTGAAGCGCAGAGCAAGGTTCATCTGACCGGCGTCATGGTGGTCAAGGCTGGCAAGGAAAGCGTGATGGCCGTACGTAAGGCTGAAATGCAGCAGTAGCCCGCGGAATTGCGGCAATTTCCCGATGTCCGCAGGCTGCGCCACAGTGCGCGGGCATCGGGAACTGCTTTTAAAATATATTCCACGCCTGCCTTTACTCCCCTCAGTACATTAATCCATCCGGCGGCGCAGCCCGGCCTTTCTGGAGAACAGCATGCAAACAGTGCGCCCCGCCCCGTATCTTTTTATTCTGCTCCTTGCGTTCAGTCTCGTGCTTTCCATAGAATCAGCCCCGGTCGCAGCGGGTTTTGAAGGGCCTGGCGTTGCTGTCACAGTAACGCGGGCCGTTGACGTGCTGGGCGCGCAGGATGATGCGCCATGCGTTCTTGAGGGGCATTTGGTGGAAAAACTGCCCCGTCGCAAGCACCGCTATCTGTTTGAGGATCACAGTGGTCAGGTCGTTGTGGAAATCGACAACAAGGTTTTCGAGCAACTGACGATCACGCCCAAGGACAAGGTGCGTCTGCAAGGACATGTGGACTGGAACCGCAAGCGCCCCAACGAGGTGGAAGTGGATTCCATATCCGTCATGGGCCCCATATCGCCAAAGGATCTGCCTGAAACAGCGGCTCCGACGCAAAAAACTGGCCCCGCAAGGCGCTGACAATGGCCGTTGCCCTTTTGCTTGTGGAGGACAACGAGGATATTCTCGCCAACCTCTATGCCTTTCTGGAACCGCTGGGCTATGAGCTTGACTGCGCGCGCAACGGCAGAACGGGCCTTGCCATGGCGATTGACCAGCACTTTGACTGCATCGTGCTGGACATAATGCTGCCCGGCATTGACGGCATAAGCCTGTGCCGCGAATTGCGCGACAAGCACCACAAACTCACTCCCATCATCATGCTCACAGCCAGGGATGCCGTGGCAGACCGGGTACAGGGGCTTGAAGCCGGGGCTGATGATTACCTCGTCAAACCCTTTGCGCTTAAGGAACTTGAGGCCCGCATACGCGCCCTGCTGCGGCGTGGGCGCATGTCTTCCGGCAATAGCGCCGATGGCGGGGCTGTGTGGACATATGCGGATCTGACATTTAATTCGGGCGAGCACTGGGCCGAGCGGCAGGGCCGCCGCCTGCGCCTGAGCCCCACGGGTTTTCGCATTCTTGATGAACTGATGCGCGTTGCGCCCGGCCTTGTGCGGCGCGAAGACCTGGAGCACGCCCTCTGGGGGGACGACCCGCCGGAAGGCAGCGCCCTGCGCACCCATATTCATGAGCTACGGCGCGAACTGGATAAACCCTTTGCCGAGTCCCTGCTGCACACCGTGCCGCATGTGGGCTATCGTCTGAGTACCGACCCCGGAGACAACGATTGATGCCCCGGCCAGACCCCCCGCTCGCAGGCAGCTACGTAGCCGCACCCCGCCGCAGAACCAGCATCCGCCGTCGTCTGCTGGCGGCTTTTGTGTTTCTGGCCCTGATCATGAGCGCGGCCCTGGGCATAGTGGGGCGGCTTTCCTTTGATTCGCTGGCAACCTATCTTGTGGGCTGGCACGCAAGGCCAGTGATGGAAGCCTTTATTGAGGCAGAAAAACGCGCCTGGGAAGCCGAAGACAACGGCGGCGGCAACCTCTATTACGGCGAAGACCTTGCCGTGGTCATGCACTGGCGTTTTCTTGTGGGCAAGCAGGTTCCGCAGCAGTGGCAGGAGATGCCAGACGGCCTGCACTTCATCAACCACATGGAAGAATTTATTCTTATTGAGCGCAGGGATGACGTCATCTATGTGCTCACTGGCGGAACGGGTGCCTTTCTGGCCCTGAAACAGCGTCTGAACCGTATTTTGCTGCTCTGCGCCGTCAGCGGTCTTGCGCTGGCTGTGGGGCTGGCGGTTGTGCTGAGCCGCCGCCTTACCGGGCCTCTCAGCAGGCTCACCACTGCGGTGGAAAGCCGACCCCCGGAGCGCATGCAGGCCAATGCGCAGGAAACGCCGGACGGCTTGGCTCCTATTCCGCTGACCGGTCTTGATGACGAGGTGGGCGTATTGGCGCGGGCCATTGCTGCGCGCGAAGAAGCCCTGCAACGGTTTGTTCTGCGCGAAAGCAACTTCACGGGTGATGTGAGCCACGAGCTGCGTACGCCGCTAACCGTCATGCAGGGCGGCCTTGAAATTCTTGAACTGCAACTGCAAAAGCTGCCGCAGGCTGAAAGCCTCGCCCCTGTGGTGCAGCGGCTGTTGCGCACCACGGCACGTATGTCCAATACCGTGCGCACCTTGCTGATGCTGGCCCGCCGCCCTGAAGAAATAGAATTTCAAACGCTGGATTGCAGCGCTTTGCTGTGGGGAATAGTGCGGGAAATGGAAGGGGATGGCCTGTTGCATTGCTCTTCTGCATCTGACCGCTTGCCCGATGCCGCTCTTGATATTATTTCTGACTTGCCCTCTGAATTTGCCTCGGGCCTTGCTGATACACCGTCTCAACCGTCTTTTTCAGGTGGTGATGCCCCCTCCCTTGAAACTGCCACGGTGGCCGCGCCACGCATCGCTGGCAAAAAAGCGCATGGGCGAGGCCCGGAACAGCGCCAGCCTGTAGCTTTGCAGGCTGATATCGCCCCCACTGTACTGGCCCGTGGGCAAAAAGAACTGGCGGCGATCGTGTTCAACAATCTGCTGGACAATGCCTGCCAGTATACTGAAAATGGGCGCGCCAGTGTTTCCCTTTGTCAGGGAGAACTGCTTGTTCGCAATCGCGGGTGTATCCCCCCCGGTGTTGATATTTTTGCCAGGGGTGTGCGCTGTACCCAAAAGGCAGTCAGCGGCAGTGGCCTTGGTCTTTCGCTGGCGCTCAGAGCCTGCGAAAGGCTTGGCTGGCGGCTTGATATGGTTTCAGATCCGGCAGACGGCGAAGCTGTCTTTCGTGTGATCTTTCCTCAGATATCTCATGGAGTTGACATATAATGCCCGGTCTTCAATCTCGGCAGAGCATGGTTTCTGCTTCCGGTTTGTTTTCAGGCAAGCGCCGATGGGTGCTGCTGTTGCTGCTGGCATTGGTTGCGCTGCTGTGCTGGCGTTTATTTTTCAGCGGCAATCAGGCGCGCCGCGGCATGGGTATGGATACGCCGCCCGTGCGGGTTGCCGCCGCTCTTGCTCAGGATGTTCCCCATTTTCTCAATGGCTTGGGCACGGTGCTGCCCTCCAGTGACGTGCTTGTGACCAGCCGTGTGGACGGCCAGTTGCAACGCCTGCATTTCAAGGAAGGCCAGCGGGTCAAGGCTGGCGACCTGCTGGCGGAGATCGACCCCAGGCCCTTTCAGGCCACGCTGGATCAGGCGCGCGGAACTCTTGCCAAGGATCAGGCCCAGCTGGACAATGCCCGCAAGGATCTGGCCCGCTATGCCAAGCTTGCGGAGGGCAATTTTATTGCGACACAGCAGTTTGAAACCCAGCGCGCCCTTGTGCGCCAGTATGAGGGCACGGTAGAGGCCGACAAGGCCGCTGTGGATTCCGCCGCCCTTCAGTTGAGCTACAGCCGCATCACGGCCCCCACATCGGGCCGCCTGGGCCTGCGCAATGTGGACGAAGGCAACATGATAAAAGCCTCGGACACATCCGGCATTGTACGCATTACCGAGGTCAGCCCCTGTGATGTCGTGTTCACCTTGCCGGAAAGTCAGGTGCCGCTGGTCGTGCAGGCTCTGCGTGCTCACGAAGATGACGTTGACCGCCGCCCCTTGCCTGTTCAGGCCTGGGATAGAGAGCAGAAACATCTGCTTGATGTGGGCGGGCTGCTTTCGCTGGACAACCAGATTGATCTTTCCACCGGCACGGTAAAGCTCAAGGCGCGTTTTCCCAACACTGAAGGGGCATTGTACCCCAACCAGTTCGTTAACGCCCGTTTGCAGGTGCGCGTCATTAAAAATGCCGTCACAGTACCCACCTCGGCGGTGCAGCTGGGGTCGCGCGGGGCTTACGTCTATGTGGCGGCCAAGAATGGCAAGGGGCAGGATGCCGTAACGGTGCGGCCTGTAACCCCCGGCATTGCCACGGACGCCCTGACGGTTATTGATAAGGGCCTTGAACCGGGCGAACAGGTGGTGGTAGACGGTCTTGACCGCCTGCGGGATGGTATTGAAGTGAAAATTACGGCCACCGCAGAAACTCCCAAGGCACAGCCTGCGGAATAGCATCCCGGCTTTGCCGGAGTGCCCTCCGTGTCTTCCACCCCTTCCCGCAAGGGGGAGCATCCTCCATATGAACCTATCGCGCATATTCATTTTACGGCCCATCGCCACCTCGCTGCTCATGGTGGCCCTGTTTCTTTCAGGGCTGCTGGGTTACCGCTATTTGCCCGTGGCGGCCCTGCCGCAGATAGATTACCCCACCATTCAGGTCCAGACGCTCTATCCCGGCGCATCGCCTGATGTTATGGCCTCTGTCATCACGGCCCCCCTTGAGCGCCAGTTTGGCCTCATGCCCGGCCTTGTGCAGATGAGTTCCCTTTCCTCCGCCGGCGCCTCGGTGGTGACCCTGCAATTCGACCTCACCTTGCCCCTGGATGTGGCCGAGCAGGAAGTGCAGGCGGCTATCAACGCCGCAAATAACCTGCTGCCCAGCGATCTGCCTTCGCCGCCCATTTACAACAAGGTCAATCCGGCTGATCCCCCGGTTATCACCCTTGCCGTCACCAGCGACGCCATGCCCCTCACCCGGTTGGAAGACCTGGTAGACACACGCATGGCTCAGAAAATTTCGCAACTGCCCGGCGTGGGCCTTGTGACTCTTTCTGGCGGGCAGCGCCCCGCTGTGCGGGTACAGGTGAACCCCAAGGCGCTGGCCAACGCGGGCCTTACCCTGGCGGATGTGCGCACGGCCATTTCCAAGGCCAACGTCAACAACGCCAAGGGCAGCTTTGACGGCCCGGAACGGGCCAGCACCATTGATGCCAACGACCAGCTTGCTTCTGCCGATGCCTATGCCGAAGCCATCATCGGTTACAAGGACGGCGGCCCACTGCGCCTGCGCGATGTGGCCGAAGTGGTGGAGGGTGCCGAGAACGCCCGCCTTGCAGCCTATGTGGCAGGGGAGGGCATGAGCTTTCGGCCTGCTATAGTGCTCTCGGTGCAGCGCCAGCCAGGAGCCAACGTCATAGACGTTGCGGACAGGGTTTTGCGGCTTCTGCCCGTTCTCAAACAGACCTTGCCCGGCAATGTGGACGTGCGCGTGGTTACGGACCGCACCACAACCATCCGCGCCACAGTACACGATGTGCAGCTTGAACTGCTGCTGGCTGTGGCGCTGGTGATCTGGGTCATCTGGCTGTTTTTGCGCAATGCCAGAGCCACCATTATTCCTGCTCTGGCTGTGCCTCTTTCGCTGGTGGGCACCCTTGGCGTCATGCATCTTGCCGGGTACTCGCTGAACAACCTCACGCTCATGGCTCTGGTTATCGCCACCGGCTTTGTGGTGGATGACGCCATTGTGGTGATTGAAAATATCTCGCGCTATCTGGAGCAGGGGCAAAAACCCGTGCAGGCCGCTCTGACCGGGGCAGGGCAGATAGGCTTTACCATTATTTCGCTGACCATTTCGCTGGTGGCGGTGCTTATTCCCCTGTTGTTCATGGGAGATGTGGTGGGGCGGCTGTTCCGCGAATTTGCGGTAACCCTGGCCGTGACCATTCTTATTTCTGCGGTTATTTCGCTCACGCTCACACCCATGCTCTGCGCCGTCATGCTGCGGCCCGAGCAACATGACGGTAACCACTCGCAGCAAGGAGACGGCAGCTTTTTTACTCGTCTGCTCGCCTGGTATGAAGAAAAACTCGACTGGGTACTGCAACACCAGAGCCTGACCCTGGCAGTGGCAGTGGGTACGCTGGTACTCACGGTTCTGCTGTATATTGGCGTACCCAAAGGATTTTTCCCCGTGCAGGATACGGGCGTCATTCAGGGGATGGCCGAAGCGCCGCAGGATACGTCCTTTGAGGCCATGGCAGGGCGGCAACGCCAACTGGCCGACCTCATACTGCAAGACCCGGCGGTGGAGAGCGTGGTGTTTTTTGTGGGTGTGGACGGCGTCAACCAGAGCATGGGCACCTCGCGCCTTTCGGTGGAACTGAAGCCGCTGGAAGACCGCGATGCCCGCGCGCCAGCCATAGCGCGCCGCATTATGGAAAAATCCACCGCCCTGCCCGGCATGACCCTGTATTTGCAGCCTGTGCAGGACCTGACCATTGAAGACCGTATTTCGCGCACCCAGTACCAGTTTTCAATAGAAGCGCTGGACAGGGATCAGCTGGATCACTGGTTGCCGCGCATTGTGAATGCTCTTTCCCAGCGGCCAGAGCTTGAAATGGTCACCAGCGACTACCAGAATCCGGGTCGCATGGCATGGCTGAACATTAACCGTGACGCCGCTGGCCGCCTTGGCATAAGCATGTCGACCATTGACAACGCCCTGTACGACGCCCTTGGGCAGCGGCTGATTTCAACCATTTTCACGCAGACCAACCAGTACAAGGTCGTGCTTGAAACCGCCCCACGTTTCCGCCTGGGGCCGCAGTCCATTGAAAATATCTATGTTACGGGCGGCGACGGCAAACCCGTGCCGCTCACAAGCCTGGCAACGCTTGAGGAGCGCCCTGTGCGGCTCTCCATTGCGCGTCAGGGGCAGTTCCCTGTGGCGACCATTTCTTTCAACGTGGCGCGCGGCTCTTCGCTGGGCGCGGCGGTCAAAGCTGTGGAAGAAACCGAAAAAGAACTGGAGCTGCCCACGGCCCTGCGCACCCAGTTGCAGGGCGCGGCCAAGGCCTTCACCACATCTACGGACAATCAGGTCTGGCTTATTCTGGCCGCGATTATCACCATGTATATCGTGCTGGGCGTGCTCTACGAAAGTTACGTTCACCCCGTCACCATTCTTTCCACCCTGCCGTCTGCGGGCGTGGGGGCGCTGCTGGCCCTGATACTGGCAGATATGGATCTTGGCGTGGTGGGCATCATCGGCATCATCCTGCTCATCGGCATCGTCAAGAAAAACGCCATCATGATGATCGACTTTGCGCTGGATGCAGAACGCAACGAAGGCAAGGAGCCGCTTGCCGCCATTCGTCAGGCCTGCCTGCTGCGTCTGCGGCCCATCCTCATGACCACAATGGCGGCCCTGCTGGGCGCACTGCCCCTCATGGTCGGCTGGGGCATGGGCGCGGAACTGCGGCGTCCACTGGGCGTGACCATGGTGGGCGGGCTTATTTTCAGCCAGGCGCTCACCCTGTTCACAACGCCTGTCATCTATCTGTGGTTTGACCGCGTGAGCCGTCGCTTCAAGGGCCATAAGGCAGCCAGCGGGGCAGGGCAGGAAGGAACCGGAGCCCGGAGCAAGTCACCGCAAGAGGCCCGGCCATGAGTACAGACCGGCAAGACGCGGAAAATCCGCCTCTGCAAGGCCGTTCTGCTGAACAGGCCGACAATGCCGCCACCCCGGTCAGGCCGGAGGGACATGCCCGCCCTGGCCGTGCGAGCAGGCTCAAAGCCCTGCTGGAACAGGGCCGCAGGCACCGTTTTGGCCCTGAGGCGCTGCCAGCCAATCTTTCCGCTCCTTTCATCCGGCGGCCTGTAGCCACAGCCTTGCTGACATTTGCCATTGCCCTTGCGGGCATAGTGGCTTTTGGCCTGTTGCCCGTGGCTCCCTTGCCGCAGGTGGATTTTCCCGTGGTGATCGTGCGCGCCAAGCTGCCCGGCGCAGGGCCGGAAACCATGGCCGCCACGGTGGCCACCCCCCTTGAACGTTCGCTTGGGCGCATTGCCGGGGTCACGGAAATGACCTCCAGTAGCACATTGTCCAATACGGAAGTCATCCTTCAGTTCGACCTTGACAGAAACATTGATGGCGCGGCCAGAGACGTGCAGTCGTCCATCAACGCCGCCCGCTCCAATCTGCCTACCATGCCCTCCAACCCTACCTACCGTAAGGTGAATCCGGCGGGCGCGCCCATCATGATTCTGGCCATTACCTCTGACGTGCTGACCCGCACCCAGTTGTACGATGCGGCCTCCACCGTGCTTGCGCAGAAAATTTCGCAACTGCCGGGCGTTGGCGAGGTCATTGTGGGCGGCGGCGCGCTGCCCGCCGTGCGGGTGGACGTGATCCCCGATGCGCTCAACCGCGCTGGCCTGACCATGAGCGATGTGCGCACCGCCCTGGCGGCTGCCAACGCCTTCATGCCCAAGGGGCAGGTGGAGAGCGGCGGTCAGTTCTGGCTGATCGGGGCCAGCGACCAGTTGCGCAAGTCTGAAGACTACAAATCTCTCATTGTTGCCCGCAGGGGGGATAAAACCGTACGGCTTTCCGATGTCGCCGAGGTCAAGGACGGGCCGGAAGACGTGCGCGCCATGGCAGTATCTGACGGCAAACCGGCGGTGCTGCTGATTGTGTTCCGTTCGCCCGGGGCCAACATTATTGAGACAGTTGATCAGGTAAAAGAAATGCTGCCGCAGTTGCGCTCATGGCTGCCGGAGAGTGCTGATCTGGGGCAGAGGCTTGACCGCTCGCTGACCATCCGCGCCTCGCTGCGCGAAGTGGAAAAAAGCCTGGCGCTTTCCATGGCCCTGGTGGTGCTGGTGACGTTTCTGTTTTTACGCAACGGCAGGGCCACGGCCATTCCGGCGGTGGCGGCTCCCGTGTCCTTGCTGGCGACCTTTGGCGTCATGTACTTGTGCGGGTATAGTCTGGATAATCTTTCCCTCATGGCCCTGACGGTTTCCACTGGCTTTGTGGTGGACGACGCCATCGTGGTGCTTGAAAATATCGTGCGGCGGCTGGAAATGGGCGAAACACCCCTGCGCGCCGCCCTGCGCGGCGCTCGCGAGGTGGGTTTTACCGTCGTTTCCATCTCCATTTCGCTGGTGGCGGTATTCACGCCCATTCTGTTCATGGGTGGGTTGGTGGGACGGCTGTTCCGAGAATTTTCTGTGGTTCTCACCACTGCCGTGCTGGTTTCCATGGTTGTTTCGCTGACCACAACGCCCATGATGAGCGCCCGCCTGCTGCGCTCCAAGGCCCATGAGGAGGCCGCAGCGGATCAGGCTGCCCGGATGGGCGCTGGCGGGGTTGTGGGCTGGTGGAGGCGGTTGCTTGCCCGCGTGGGCGATTTCTGGGGGCGCATGCTCTCCGGCATGCAACAGGGGTATGCCGCAACCCTGCCCGTGGTGCTGCGCCACCCGCGCCTGACCATCTGCTCGCTGTTGGTGGTCATTGCTGCCAATGTGTGGATGTACGTGGTTGTGCCAAAAGGATTTTTCCCGCAGCAGGATACAGGCGTCATCATGGGCGGCATACGTGCCGACCAGAGCGCTTCGTTCCAGGCCATGCAGGAAAAGCTGCGCAAGCTCATCGGCGTTATCAAAGCCGATCCAGCCGTGCAGCACGTTTCGGGCCATATCAACGGCGGGCGCGGCGGCGGTGGGGTGTTCATAGCCCTCAAGCCCTTGCCGGAGCGCAAGATAGACGCCATGGGCGTCATCGGGCGGCTGCGCGCCAAGCTGGCTGCGGAGCCGGGCTTGCAGATTTTTTTGCAACCGGCTCAGGATATCATGATGGGCGGGCGCGGCTCGCGCTCGCAGTACCAGTATACCTTGCAGGCCGATAATCTGGATGATCTGCGCTCATGGGGGCGCAAGTTGCAAAGGGCTATGGCCGCCAACCCCCTGTTCAAGGATGTGGACAGCGATATTGAGGAGCGCGGCCTTGAAACGCTGGTCAAGGTGGATCGTGACGCCCTGGCCCGCTACGGCCTGAGCATGAAGGATGTGGACGCCGCCCTTGGCAATGCCTTTGGGCAAAGTCAGGCATCGACTATCTATCAGGATAAAAACCAGTATCATGTGGTGCTGGAATACGGGCCGGACTGGCTGGCCGGGGCCGATGCCCTTGGCAAGGTGCGCCTGCCGGGCGCCAACGGTCTTGTGCCGCTGCTCAGCGTCGCCACTGTGGTTCCCGCTTTTGCGCCTCTTTCTGTGGCGCATCAGGGGCAGTTTGCCGCAGTGACCATCTCTTTCAACCTTGCGCCCGGCGTGTCGCTTTCTCAGGCGCAAGAGGCCCTGGCTGCCATCAAGGCGGAGCTTGCCATGCCGTCTTCTGTGGTGAGCGGCTTTCAGGGCACGGCAAAAATGTTCAGCGATACCGCGGGCAATCAGGTTGTGCTGGTGCTGGCGGCTCTGGCCGCGCTGTATATCGTGCTGGGTATGCTTTACGAAAGCCTCATCCATCCGCTGACCATTCTTTCAACCCTGCCTTCGGCGGGCGGCGGGGCCTTGCTGGCCTTGATGGCCTGCGGCATGGAGTTCAGCGTTATTGCGCTTATCGGCGTGTTGCTGCTCTGCGGCATTGTCAAAAAGAACGCCATCATGATGATCGACTTTGCTCTGGAGGCTTCGCGCACGCGCAATCTGCCGCCGGACAAAGCCATTTTTGAGGCCTGCATGCTGCGCTTCCGGCCCATTATGATGACCACGGCTGCGGCCATTCTTGGCGCTGTGCCTCTGGCCCTTGGGCATGGCGACGGCGCGGAAATCCGTCAGCCTCTGGGCGTCACCATTGTGGGCGGCCTGCTGGTCAGCCAGTTGCTGACGCTCTACACGACCCCGGTGGTCTATCTGTGCCTTGATCGACTGAGCCGCCGCTTCAACCTCTGGCGCAAAACACGGCGTCGGGCAGTGGCGCGGCAGAGTAAGGAAATCATAGTTAAACTGTAAGTTTTCTGCGTAGCCCCATTGTCCTTTGCCTGCATTTGGGAAAGGATATGGTCATTCCCCCACCTGATGATCCAGCGAGGAATGCCATGTACCACCACACGCTGCACATCCTGCTGTTCAGTTCCGATCCTTTGCTGGAGGCTTTGTTGCGCGCTGCCGCGCCACGTCCCGGCTTTGCCCACATATTCAGTACCGGGCAAAATCCCGAGTCTGACACGCTGGCCCAATGCGCCGGGGCCGATATTGTGTTGCTGGACGCGTCCCGGCTTGGGCATCTGCCCGCCATGCGCCGCGCTGCCAGACCTGACGCCCTTTTCATCTTTGCGGGCGATGCCCAGCCGGAGGCAGAATCTCTGCCGCTGCTCGATGATGTATGGCTTGGCCCCGCAAGCGCCAGCCTGTACGACTTTCACGTGGCGCGCCTGCTGGATGCGGTGCGCCAGCGCCGGGATCATGACCTCACAAACCTGCACCTGAACACGGTCATTGATTTGACCACGGACCTTGTGTGGTTCAAGGATGCCAAGGGCGCGCACGTTAAGGTGAACGAAGCTTTTTGCCGTCTTGTGGGCAAGAGCCGTGAGGTTGTTGAAGGGCGCGGGCATTACTTTATATGGGATATTGAGCCGGAGGAATATGCGCAGGGCGAATTTGTCTGTCTTGAGACGGATCAGATCGTTATGAACTCGCGCGAGGTCGGGGTGTTTGACGAAGTGGTCAAGGCTCCGCAGGGCATGCGCCAGTTCAGGACGCGCAAGGCCCCCCTGTTCAATGCCGATGGCAGGGTTATGGGAACCGTGGGTATTGCCCGCGATGTGACCGATATTGCCAACATGACTGCGGAGCTTGACCTTGTTTTGCAAAGTATCCCGTATGCTGTCATGCTTCTGGACGCGGACAGGCGTATTGTCAATTTTAACGACCGGTTTAGAAAGCTCTTTGGCATCACGGATACGGATTACATCATCGGCGAAAAGCGCGAGGTTTTCCGCAAAAAGGCCATTGAGCGATTGGGCTTTGCCCGTAAGGGAAAGCACGTCAAAATGCGGTCAGCCGTGGACGGACATGAGCGCTTTATTGATATGTATGAGGAGAATATCCTCGACATATTCAACAATGTGATCGGCATGATCTGCATCTATCGGGATGTTACCCGGCAGCGGCAGATTGAAAAGAGGCTCAAGGAGCGGGCCAATACGGATGAACTGACGGGTCTTTTCAACCGCCATTATTTTTTCAGGCAGATACCTGTTGCCTTGCCTCTTGGCGCGGGGCTTGCCTATGTGGATCTGGACAACTTCAAGTACGTCAACGACAAGTTCGGCCACGACACCGGCGACAAAGCCCTGATGCTGACAGCCAAGTTGTTGCGCAAGCACCTGCGGGGCGCTGTGATCGCGCGCCTGGGCGGGGATGAGTTTGCCGCTTACCTGCCCGAAGGGTGTACGGAAGAAAGCCTGCGCACTTGCGCAAGCGATCTGCTGGCCGCCATGATTGACGCGTATGACGCGCACGAGGCATATCAGGGGCTTTCGGCCAGCATTGGCGTTGCGCTGGTTGAGGATCAGGGGCTTTCGCGCGAAGATCTGGTGCGGCGGGGCGATCTGGCCATGTACACGGCAAAGCGCCTTGGCAAGAGAGGTTACTGTTTTTACACAACCAGCCTTGAGTAGCGGGCAGGGCGTTCCCTGTGGAAACGCCCCCTGTCACAGGGCAGACACGGGCCGGGTACGGGCCGGATTCGGGTGCAGACCATGCGTATTCCAGCATTTGAGCTTGAAGTATTTTTTGGCAAATACGAATTTTCCACGCCATATCTTCTGGCGCAGTCAGACTGCGAGGCCTTGAGTATAGATGCCCTGCTGGGGTTGGAGCCGGATGCGGCCTCAGCCCGGCAGGATTTTTTGAATACCAGCCTCGGCTATGGCGAAAACAACGGCAGGCCCGATCTTCGCCGCGCGGTGGCGGGCCTGTACGCAAACATGCCCGAAGAAAATGTGGTGCTGTTTACCGGCGCGCAGGAGGGCATTTTTGCCTGCATGAATTCCCTGCTTGAGCCGGGCGACCACGTGGTGTGTATGTTCCCGGCCTATCAGTCCTTGTATGAGGTGGCCCGAAGCATGGGCTGCCAAGTGGACTTCTGGCATCTGCGACAGACGGAGCAGGGCTGGCAGGGTGATATGGACGAACTGGCCGCACTGCTGCGGCCCGACACCAAGGCCATTGTGCTCAATACGCCGAACAATCCCACGGGCTTTACCCTGAACCGGGAACAGACCGGCAGGTTGTGCGAGCTGGCCCGCCAGCGTGGAGCCTGGATTTTCTGCGATGAAGTCTACCGGGGATTGGGCTGGAACCCGGAAAGTGCAAAGTCAGGGGCCACCGCAGGTGCGCAGCGGGCAGGAGACAATGCGCCCTGGATTGCAGATGCGTATGAAAAGGGTATTTCACTCGGCGTGCTCAGCAAGGCCTATGGCCTGCCGGGTTTGCGCGTGGGGTGGCTGGCCTGCCGGGACACCGCGTTGATGGAAGACGTGGCGCGCTACAAAAACTATCTGAGCATTTGCGGGGCAACGCCTTCAGAGGCACTGGCCCTTGTGGCTCTGCGGCATGGGGAGCATCTGCTGGCAAAAAACCGGGGCATTATCAGCGAGAACCTCAAGACGGCAGACGCTTTTTTTGCCCGCCATGCCCACCTCTTTACCTATAACCGCCCTCAGGCTGGCCCCATTGGCTTTCCTCGCATACGGCTCAGCGAGCCTGTGGCGGATTTTTGCGAAAGGCTGGCTCATGAAGCAGGGGTTTTGTTGTTGCCGGGTTCAGTATACGGCATCAAGGAACCGTATTTCCGCATTGGCTATGGCCGTAAAAGTTTTGCGGCCCACCTCGCCCGGTTTGAAGAATGGCTGGTGGAAAAGGGAATTGCGTAAAAATGGCTTAAAATGTTTGGGGCTCGCCCCACCATGTGCAACAAACCCCGCAAGGCTAAGCCCTTGCGGGGTTTGTTTTCAGAATTGAGGAATGGCGCTGTCTTTGCCTGCGTTGACGGCATCAAGATACCGCGCCCAGGCTTCGCCAATGGCAAAAAGCTTTTCGCGGGGGATTGCCACGCTGTCATACGTAATCAGTATGGAGCCGCTGACGCTGTTGCCCTCCACCGCATGAACACCGCTGATGGCGCTCATTTTTTCGCGGGCCAGCCGCAGCACGTTTTCGTGCCGCAGGGCGGGATGGCGTATGCGCACCCTGCCGTCTACAAAACTGCGCACATACCTAAGCAGATGGATGGCGTTCATAATGGAACTCCTCGCCGGGCAGGCTTTTCGGCAGGTGGGGGCGCATGGCGTTAAGGGCAACGCCAAGGGTGGTCAGGTTGTGCAGCAGGGCGGAAACTCCCGGCCCAAGCACCATGAACAGGCCTCCCATCAGGAACAGGCTGTTAAGGGTCATTGTGGCCACAAAATTTCCGTGAATGCGGCGCAGGGTGTGGTTGCCCAGCAGGCGGGCGCTGATCAGCCCCTCAAGGCTGGGATGGGTCAGCAGTACGTTGGCAACTTCGCGGGCCAGATCTGTGCCGTCGCTCATGGCAACGCCCACATGCGCTGCTGACAGGGCAGGGGCATCGTTGATGCCGTCGCCCACCATAAGCACCTTGCAGCCTTCTGCCGCCAGTTCCTGCACAATGCGGGCTTTGTCCGTGGGCAGCACCTGAGCCCGAAATTCCGTAATGCCCACCTGTGCAGCTACGGCTCTGGCCGTGCGCTCGTCATCGCCCGTCAGCATGAGCACCCGGCGCATGCCAAGGCCGCGCATGGCTTCAACCACACGTGCCGCCTCGGGCCGCAGGGGATCTTCAATGGACACCAGCCCGGCGGCCTGCCCGTCCTCGCTCATGAACAGCAGGGAACGGCCAAGCTCGGTCTGCTGGCCGATAGCTTCAGCAAGGGGCGAAAGGTCAACGCCTTCGTCGTGCTCAATGTAGTGGCGGCTTCCCACCCGCATTTTTTTACCGTGCAGGGTGGAGGCAACGCCGTGCGCCACCACGTATTCCACGTGGGCGTGTTCCTCTGCGTGTTGCAGGCCTTCTTCCTCAGCCTTGCGCACAACGGCGCGGGCCACAGGGTGGGGAAAATGTTCTTCAAGGCAGGCCATGATGCGCAGCACTTCGTCACGCTCAAAGCCAGGGGCCGGGATGACCTCCACAACCTTGGGGCTGGCCTGGGTGAGGGTGCCAGTTTTATCAAAGACCAGCGTATCAGCTTCGCTCAGGGCCTCAAGGTAACGGCCGCCCTTGATGGCAATGCCGTGGCGCGCGCCTTCGCGCATGGAGGCCAGCACCGCCAGCGGCGTGGCGAGCTTGAGGGCGCACGAGTAATCCACCAGCAGCACGGAAGATGCGCGGCGGAAATCGCGGGTGATCAGCCACACCAGCCCGGCAAGGCCAAAGGTAAAGGGCACGGCCAGATCAGCCAGCCGTTCAAATTTGCCCTGCACACCCGCCTTGAGCGATTCGGATTCTTCAATAAATTTCACAACCTGCCGCAGGCGTGTGCCATCACCCACATGGCGGGCGCGGATCACAAGCCGCCCTTCTTCAAGGGCTGTGCCGGCGTATACAGAAGCACCCTCAGTGCGGCGCACGCCAAGGGGTTCACCAGTCATGGACGACTGGTTCACAAGGCCGCAGCCTTCGGCAACCTCGCCGTCCACCGGGATGGAGCCGCCAGCATGCACAACCACAAGGTCGCCCTCGCGCACCTGCGCCAGGGGAACGGAAACTTCTGTGCCGTCTACCAGCAGCCAGACATTTTCCACATTCAGGGCAAGGCTTTCGGTCAGCGAAGCCATGGAGCGGCGTCTTGTCCAGTCTTCAAGGGTTTCGCCCAGTCCCAGCAGCAGGGTAAGCATGCTGACCGTGCGGAAGTCGCCCATGATGAGTGACGCGCCAATGGCGGCAGCGTCCAGAACGTCAACGCTCAGGGTGCCGCGCAAAAGCGCGCCCAGACCTTTGAACAAAAAGGGCAGCGCGCCCATAACGCTGTTGAATACGCGCAGTGCCAGCGGCAAAAAGGGGCGCACAAAAACATAGCGCACCAGAGGCATAAACCCCTGACCGGGCGAAAGAGCACTCTCGTAGTGCTGCCCCTGGATATCAAACTGACCGCCAGCATCGGCCGCGCCCACCAGTAGGGTGAGAGCGGTAACGCGCGTTTCTTCGTTGTCATAAAAAATCAGCAGGCTGCCGATCAGGGCGTTGGCCCGTACTTCGGTGATGCCCTCAAGCGAGGTCAGTGCTCCGGCCAACGCCTCAATGCGTCCCTCGCCAAGGCAGCTTGATGCGCGCACGCGCATTCTGCCGGATTCTGGCGTCGTGATGCCACGCAATTCATGAACAATAAAAAAACGCATGCGCGCTCCTTGAAGCGAGGCGGCCTGAGCCGCACTGTCCTGAACGATCCTCTGCATGCGCGGAGGATGGAGAGTTTGCGTGCCGCCCGAATGTTCGGGCGGCACTGGCAGCTTCAGCACCGGAAAAGGCGGTGCAAACAACTGCGGGATTAGGCCTCGGCGGCATCCTTGGTGGTCTTGCGTTTTTCCGCAGCAAGGCGTGCCTCGGCGGTGAGGTCTTCCACATCTTCCTTGATGGCTTCAACCTTGCTCAGCAGGACGTCTTTTACGTCCATGCCGCGGCTCAAAAGGTCAGTGGCCAAGGGCTTGAAATCCAGCTTGCCCTTGCTAACGGCCACCGCGCCGAGCACACCAAGGGCAACGCCGCCCAAAAACCACAATCCGCACTTCATGCCTTCGTTCATTTTCCTTCTCCTTGCTCGTGTGTGTCCAGATTCGGTCAGCGATTCCAGCATGCGGCAGATGGCCGAATCGAGATAATAGTCCAGCCTCCGTCCGGTCGCTCACTTGCGACCGGACGGTAAAACTGGCAAATTTTCAGGGTAGGATGCTTAGATAAAAGCTAGCTGGACGCGCCGGAAAGGTCAACTTTGATGAAGTCGGCTTCGCTGTTGCGCAAGGAGATGGTTACGCCTGAAAGGCGCAAGGCGACAGGATCCTTAAGAGGCGCGCGGCCTACAATGGATACCGTGGTGCCGGGGATAAGACCCATGTCGCGGATGCGGCGGTTCATTTCGCCAAGGGCTTCAACGGCTGCAATCTTTCCCTGCTGTCCTACTTGCATCTGACGCAGATTGACAATCTGGCTCATGCGTGCACTCTCTATGTTTGATGCTGGTGGCAAATTTGTTCAATGGCTTTTAACCGTTCTGGATGAGCAGGCCGGGTGTGTAACCCTTGCTGTAATCCACGGATCAACCTTGCCTTCATTACGGTTCTGTGTCAAGAGAAAAGAAAGTCGTTTTCAAATTTGATAGCAGATCAGGGCTTTAGCCCTGGAACAAGGAGAGGCCATGTTTCCTCAATATGTAGCACATAGTATGGAAGGCCGGGCGCGTTTGCGCCATCCTGCTCTGGGTGAGGTTGCCGTGCGCAGCGCTGTACAGAAAACGCTTGGCAAAGAGAAGGACGTGCTTGAGGTGCGCCCCGGCTCTGAATCCATGCTGCTGATTCTCAAACCGGGTGTGGACGTTGCCAGCCTGTGCCAGCGGCTAGAGCAGAGCGTGCCGGTTCTGGCCCGTCCTCAGGCTGAGGTGGCTGCTGAGCTGCGCGCCGAGGCACGCGCCCGTCGGGGTGAGCAGTGGCGCAGCCAGCGCGGTGACAGCAGCGCTGCAACCAGGGGATTTTCCTCGGGCAGCAGGGGCGACAAAAGAAATATCCTGGGCATTTCGCAGCGAAAACTCGAAGTTCGGGCCATGCTGGGCGTGGCAGGGGTGTGCCTTGCTTCCGGCCTGTCCGGACCCAAGCCGCTGCATCTGCTGGCGGGCCTTGCCTGGGCTTTGATGGCCAGCCGCCACGTGTGGGTTCGGCGCAAGGCTGTTTAATGAAAGCTTCCCTTGACAGTGTACGCGCTGCCTGTACGCGCTGCGCCGCATTTACAGGCAAGTGGCTGCTGACGATATTTGTAGCTGTGGCAGCCTTTGCCCTTGCGGCGCAGGCCCTGGCTCTGGTGCTGGCGGCTCTTGCTCTTTTGGTAATTGCCTTGTGCCTTGCCTCCATGTGCATGCCTGAAGAAAGCCGGGCTGTGTGGGCGTGGATGCGCGACACGCTGGGGCGCTGGAGCGCTGTGGCTGGAACAGATAAGACGGATGAGGCGCAATCGCCCGATGAACCTGTGCAGAACGAATCGGCGCAAAATGAATCGGTGCAGGCGGCAGATACTGCCCCGCATGACCCGCAGAAAGGCGACTCCCGGCGGGAACAACCAGCAAAGTAATCAGAGCCTCTCAGGGAAATCTGTAAATCCGCAGTCAGCCACGGGCACTGGTCTGGCGGTAATATGGCGCGCAGATAATTTTTTTGCAGGCCAGCCCCGGAACATACCTCAATACCCTGCGTGATCATGCGGCCATGCTCATTTTACCAGTCTGGCTTTGCTGTACATCAGACAGCAGCACACCCCCGCGATGGCACAATCTGCGGGGGTGTGCTGTTTTGCCGGGACGTTGAGGGTGCGCCCCGGTTAGAGTGCAAAGCCGCTCCGGGCAGCCCTGCACCTGAAGTATCAGACCTGCGCGGTCTCGGCAGCGCCTTCGGGGGCGCTTTCCGTTTCGTGCCTGCCTGCAACAAGGTTGCGGTGTCCTTCAATTATTTTGCCGATGACTTCCGGTTCTGCCAGCGAAGTGGTGTCGCCGATGTCTTCATAGCTGTCGCCAGCGATCTTGCGCAGCATGCGGCGGATGATCTTGCCCGAGGTGGTCTTGGGCATGGCGTCCACAAACTGGATGAATTCCGGGCTGGCAAGCGCGCCGATGTCGCGGCGCACGGCATCGCGCAGTTTTACGCGCAGTTGCGCGCTCCACGGCACTTCATCCCGCGTGACCACATAGGCGTAGATGCCTTCGCCCTTGAGGGCGTGGGGCATGGGCACCACGGCGGCTTCGCCAACTTCGGGGCAGGCCGCCAGCACGGCTTCAATTTCTGCCGTGGAGAGCCGATGCCCCGACACGTTGATGGAGTCGTCCACGCGTCCCAGAATCCAGAAGTAGCCGTCCTGATCAACTTCTGCCGCATCGCCTGACGAATAACAGCCGAAGCGTGAGAAGTAGGACTGGTACTTTTCTTCATCATTATATACGCCCTGCATCATGCCGGGCCAGGGGCGTCGGATGACCAGATGCCCGGCCTTGCTGCCCGCTTCGGCTTCGTCGCCGTCACGCGAGGCCGTGCCAATAACGGCAGCGTCAATGCCGGGCAGGGGCTTGGAGGCCGAACCCGGTTTGAGCTTGGTGGCATAGGGCATGGGGGCAATCATGGCGCCGCCGGTTTCGGTCTGCCACCATGTGTCCACGATGGGCAGCTCGCCGCCGCCGATGTTCTTGTGGTACCAATGCCACGCCTCGGGGTTGATGGGTTCGCCCACGCTGCCAAGAATGCGCAGGCTGCGGAGGTCATAGCGTTCTGTCCAGGCCTCGTTCATACGCATGAGCGAGCGGATGACCGTGGGCGCGGTATAGAAGATGTTGACCCGGAAGTTCTCCACAATGCGCCAGTAGCGGTCAGGGTATGGCCATGTGGGCACGCCTTCAAACATGAGCGTGGTGGCCCCAAGTGAAAGCGGGCCGTACACGCCATAGGTGTGACCTGTGATCCAGCCTGCATCCGCCGTGCACCAGTACACATCGTCGTCGCGCATGTCGAAGCACCACTGCGTGGAGTGCGCCGCGTATGTGAGGTAGCCGCCAGTAGAATGCATGACGCCCGTGGGCTTGCCCGTACTGCCGCTTGTGTGCAGCAGAAAGAGCGTATCGTTGGCATCCATGGGCTCGCAGGGAAAGTCCGGGTTAAGGGTAAAGTCATCGATCAGGTCATGCCACCACACATCGCGGTTGCGCTGCATGTTCACGCCGTCAATGCCGGCATGCTTGACCACAACCACGTGCGCCACCGAGGGGCACTTTTCAAGGATGGGGTCAAGATTGGCCTTGAGGGGCTTGAACTTGCCGCCGCGCACCGCTGCGTCCGCCGTGATGACAACGCGCGCCTTGCAACCCTGAATACGGCTGCGCACGCCGCCCTCCGCATAGCCGGAAAAGATGGCCGTGTGGATGGCGCCAATGCGGGCGCAGGCCAGCATGGCGATAAAAAGTTCCGGGATCATGGGCATGTACAAAGCCACATGATCGCCCTTGCGGATGCGCAGCGAACTCAAAGCATGCGCAACGCGGCACACCTCGGTATAGAGCATCTGGTAGGTGTAGCAGCGAACGTCTGTTTCCTTCTCGCCCTGCCAGATAAGCGCGGCCTTGTTGCGCCGCCCAGAGATGAGATGCCTGTCGATACAGTTAAAGGAGGCATTAAGTTTGCCGCCTGTAAACCACTTGTATTTATGGTTTACCTCATCTGCTTCCAGCACTTTGTCCCAGCGTTTGAACCAATGGATCAACTGCGATGCTCGCGCACCCCAAAAGTCGTTGGGGTCTTCCAGTGCGCGGCTGCAGAGAGCGTCATATTCTTCTGGCCCACATACCCATGCAGAAGTTTTGCCGTGCTCAGGTGGAAGATAGCTGCGGTTCTCATTTAACAGCGTTGTGATCCTTTCCTGGGACATGATTAAATCCTCCCTCCTGTGTGTTGCATAGAATTTCTAGAGGTGAAATAATTCCATGGTACAGCACTAAAAATATTTTAGAGAGGCGTCAAGAGCCCGGAATTGATTGATCTTTCAGTCATGCCTGTACATAGTTTCACAAAGTGACATAAATGGCAACCTAGGATACCAGTATATGCGGATTGGAACGCCATACCAATTGAAGAAATAATTCACAATTGGCGGCAAACTTTTTTTCATTTTTTTTTTGATTCTTTCAGTACCATCTTGGAAAGGGCAAAAAAAGCGCTCCTGCCTGCCAAAACGGCTTGGCTGAGGCACAGAAACCATCGCTAGGCGTTTGCGGTAATCCGGCGCGCAGTGGAAAAAAGGGACATGGCCACGACGAGGGCAGCGGGGCAGCAGAGAATCTCTTGGCAGGACAGGGCAGGGATAGCAGAAGCATGGGCGCATATTTCCATGCTTTCGTGGCGCAAGGACGACTGATTGTGGGCCGTTGGGGAAGGGAAAGCAGTCATGACACAGCCCGGAGGGCAGCTGTGTCATGGCGAAAAGGGAGTATCTGTCAGGCGCAGGGCAGCATGAGGCCCCTGTCCAGCATGACCTGGGCAAGCTGGGTGACGGGCAGGCCCACTACGGTGCTCCATGAGCCGTCAACGCGCTCAACCAGCACGGCTCCCTGCCCCTGGATGGCATATGCGCCCGCTTTGTCGTGCGGCTCACCGGTGTCCAGATAGGCTTGCAGCACAGGCTGAGGCCAGTGGTGGAAGATAACACGGCTGGTGTCGCTGAATGACAGCATGCGGTACGAATCGATACAGCATTCGTCTACATTGAGGCCAGTATTGGTGCCAGCAGATGCGGCGGCTGCTTGCACAGAGCCAATGGCTGCATCGGCAGGCAGGAGCAGGCACACGGCGCTGATAACTTCATGCCCGCGACCGTTGAGGCGCTCCAGCATGCGCAAGGCGTGAGCCGGGTTTTCCGGCTTGCCAAGAATATCGCCGTCCACGGCCACAACGGTATCTGCGGCCAGAATCACGGGCTGCAATTCATGGTTGGCTGCGCCTTGCTGGCGAACTGCATGGCCTGATGCCAGCGCCTTGGCAGCGGCCGCGCGGCGGGTATACGCCTCCGGGGATTCGCCCTGTTCCGGGCGTGGTTCATCAGCATTGGTGAGGGCCAGACGGAAGGGGATTCCCCATTCATTCAAAAACTGCCGTCTGCGGGGCGAGGCCGAAGCCAGCAGCAATTCAAGGCCTGAGGCCATGCGGAACAGCGGGCGCATCTGCGCGGACGTATCGGCAGGGGCCGGGCACGGGGCAAGATTGTAGGACATGGTAAAACCTGATTAGCGCGGTGCGGGGGCGTGGCGCAAGATTTCGCCGCCCTGCATGTCCAGCACGCAAAAGACGCCGTTTTCTATAAGGCCGTAGGTGCGGGGCGAGCCGCTCTTGGGCAGGGAAAGGGAGCCGGGGTTCCAGAAGTGCAGGCCATCAATGGTTTCGCCGCGCGGCACATGGGTATGCCCGCGCAAGAGCACCGTTCCGGCTTTGATGCCGGGGCACGGCGGGCGCTCTGGCAGGTGGTGCCCGTGGCTGGCAAAAATGCTCAGGCCGTCTGCTTCAATCCAGGTGGATTCTGTGACTGCAAAGGGCAAAAGGCACAGATCAACCTCGGCATCGCAGTTGCCGCGCACTGCCATCACCGGGCAGGGCAAGGCCGAAAGATCGGGCATGGTTTGCAGTACAGAGCGGGTGTCGTAGCCCTGCGGCAGGGGATTGCGCGGGCCGTGGTAAACCAGATCGCCCAGCAGCACCAGTGCGTCAGGGGTAAGCTCACGCGCTTTTTCCAGCAAAAAAAGCAGACTTTCAACAGACCCGTGAAGGTCGGAGGCAACAAGCAGACGCATCAGGCGCATTCCTTGGCAGCAGGGTGTTCCCTGTTCCAGTCTTCAAGGGGAATCGCTTCTTCCACAAGCATGATGGGAATATTGTCGCGCACTGGATAGACCACGCCGCAGGCCTTGCAGGCAAAGGCGGCGACTGAACCGTTGTCTTCCAGCGCCACAAGGTTGCCCAGGCATTTGGGGCAAGCCAGAATTTGCAGTAACTCGCGGGTTTCCATAGGCATAAAGAATCCTTCTGTTAATCGTGAGGGGGTAGTCTATCTCCAAGCGTCTTCCAGTTCAAGGCTTGCCCCATATTGTCATTTTGCGGTATAATAATTATCCCATGAAAGATAGTATGAAGTTTATCGATCTGCACACGCATTCCACCGCTTCTGACGGTACGGACACACCGGCCCAGCTTGTGGGCAAGGCCCATGCCGCAGGCCTTGCCGCAGTGGCAATTACTGACCACGATACCCTGTCTGGCCTTGATGAGGGGCAGCGGACCGGGCGCGAGCTTGGTATTGAGGTTGTGCGCGGCTGCGAAATTTCGACAGGCACGGAACTGGGCGAACTGCACATTCTTGGCTTGTGGCTACCGGAAAATCCCCAGCCTTTGCTGGAAAAACTGCGCTGGCTGCGCGAAATGCGGGCAGAGCGCAATGTAGGCATAGTAAAAAAGTTGCAGGATCTCGGCTACGACATCAGCATGGAAGAAGTGCTGGCGGCGGCCAGGGGCGAAAGCGTGGGGCGACCGCACATCGCGGCTGTGATGCTTCGCAAGGGATTCGCCAAGGATCCCCGGCAGGTTTTCAAGGAATTTCTGGGCAGCCGGGGCAAGGCATATTTACCCAAAACCGTGCTGGAGCCTGATGAAAGCGTCCGGTTGCTGGCCTCCATGGGGGCGACGGTATGCCTGGCGCATCCGCTGCTCTGGAAGGCCCCCGCCGGGTGGCTGGATTCCATGGTGGCCCGCCTCAAGGAATACGGGCTCAGCGCCATTGAGGCCTACCACAGCGAGCATTCCGAGGCCGATATACGCACCTGCCTGGCCCTGGCCAAGCGTTTTGACCTTGGCGTTTCCGGCGGATCGGACTATCACGGATCAAACAAGCCCACTATCCGTCTGGGACAGGGCTACGGGGGCTTGCGAGTCAGCTCGGCTGTGCTTGAAGGCTTGAAAGAACGCCGCGACGCTGCCGGCCTTCATATCTGATCAGCCCCCCAACCGTCCGTTTGCGGCGGCCAAGTCAAGCCTCTTGCGCAATCGGGTCACCCGATGTACAGCGGTTTTCCACACTTATCTGGAAGGCATTGCATGCGTATTCTTCATAAACAGCAACATCTTCCCCCTCTTGAGGGGCCACGGCTTGAGCCGCATCCTTTTCGTGGCGCAGGGGTTCCCCCTGACGAACGCGATGGCGCGCCGCTTGTTCCCGTTGCCCGACCCGAGCGCGGGTCAGCCGCGCAGGGCACTGCCGCCCCCCACAGAGAAGCCCCTTCGGGCAAGGACGTAGGCACAGAAGCCTTTGAATTGCGCCAGCTTGGCGAAGAAGATTTTGAGGAGTTTGAGGCCCTGCTGCGCTACGCTTTTCAGGTCAGCACATCTGAAATGGCCCGCATCGGCTGGTCTGACATGGAGATGAAGCAGTCCAAGATGCCCATATTTGAGGCATCGCACGTCATGGGCTGGTTCTACAAGGGGCACCTTGCCTCGCAGATCGTCATCTACCCGATGGAAGTGAATATCCAGGGCGAAATCTGCAAAATGGGCGGCATCACCGGCGTGGCAACGTATCCCGAATACACGGGGCGGGGGCTGATCCATTCGCTCATCGGCAAAAGCCTTGAATACATGCGCTCGCAGCAGCAGATAGTTTCCTATCTCTGCCCCTATTCCATCCCCCTGTACCGCAAGCACGGTTGGGAAATTGTTTCGGACAAGATGACCTTTGCCATCAAGGACACCCAGCTTCCCAAGCGCCACCCGGTGGACGGGCAGATCGAGCGCGTGGACATCGAGTGCGAAGACCTGCACCGCGTTTACAAGTATTTTGCCCTTCAGGAACACGGCGCGCTTATTCGCGGCAAGCTGGAGTGGGAGGAATACTGGCGATGGGATTCGGACGACGTCATGGCGGCGGTGTACTACAGCGCCGACGGCAAGCCCCTGGGCTATGTTATCTACTACATTGAGAACGAAGTTTTCAGCATCAAGGAAATGGTCTACCTGAACCAGGAGGCCAAATACGGCATCTGGAACTACATCAGCGCCCATTTTTCCATGATCACCAAGGTGGAAGGCGCCAACTACACTGGCGAACCCATTGCCTTCCAGTTTGAAGACAGCGAAATTGACGAGAGCATTCAGCCCTACGCCATGGCCCGCATTGTGGATGTACAGCGCTTTATCGAACAGTATTCCTTCCAGTTTGAAGACCCCAAATTGACGCTTGAACTGGAAGTGAGCGATGTCATGGCCCCGTGGAACAACGGGATATTCCATGTAAGCTGGCGTGATGGGCGCACGTTTTGCGAAAAGGTAAGCACCTGGAGCACAGGGCATCGCCTTTCGCTGGATATCAAAACGCTCACGACCATGCTCATGGGCTACAAGCGCCCCACCTATCTGTACAATAATGACCGCATCGACATGGACTATCATCTGCTGAAAACGCTGGAGACGCTGATCCCGCCGGACAAGCCGTATTTTTCGGATTATTTCTGATTTTCGGGATCAGGCTTCGCGGGTTGACACATCTGTGGGCAGATGGCAGTTGTACGCCGTTCCGTGGATGCATTGTTCTGTTCTTTTGGGTTTCCGCAGGCCGTGCCTTTTTATCCGAGCCCACGCAAAGGAGTATTGGATATGGCATGGTTTGCATTGAGTTTGGCAGTGGTTACCGAGATTTTGTGGGCGCTCAGCCTCAAGTGGGCTTCTTCGTTGGGCAACTGGCAGGCTGCGGCAGTGCCCATTGCGCTGAGCTTTGTGAATATGGGCCTGCTGGCGCTGGCCATGCGCGGGCTCCCGGCGGGTATGACCTATGCCCTCTGGACAGGTGCTGGCACGGTGGGCGTGGTCCTGGGCGGGGCGCTTTTTTTCGGCGACAAGGTTTCGCTGCCCCAGCTGTTTTTCATTGCCCTGATTATCATTGGCAGCGTCGGGACAAAGTTTTTTTCATCCCAGGCATAGGACGTCTTGTCTGCCGCGCCGCGTGATCGGCGCGCGCGAGTATAGTTGCAGCATACGCACAGAGCATGGAACATAAAAAGGCGGGGTTGTCCCCGCCTTTTGTATTTCTAGGTATCGCGCTTGTGGCGCAATATAAACAGTTATTTATCCTGCCCGCAGCACTTTTTGTACTTTTTGCCGCTGCCGCAGGGGCAAAGGTCGTTGCGGCCAATACGCGGCGCGGCCTTGGCGGGCTTCTTGGGGTCTTCCGAAATGCTGCCGCCGCTGGAGTAAGAAAGCTGCGAGCTGCTTTCCTTATGACGGTATTCCCGCGACACGGGAGAATGCTGCGGCTCTTCGATCGGCGCTTCCACCTCCTGCTGTTCCGGCTCGGCGGCGATAGGCTCAATCTGCACCCGGATACGCGTAAGGGCGCGGAACACGCTCTCTCGAATCTGGAACAGCATGGCCTGGAACATTTCAAAGCCTTCGCGCTTGTACTCCAGCTTGGGATCGCGCTGACCGTAGCCGCGCAGACCTATGCCGTCGCGCAGGGCGTCCATGTTGCGCAAATGTTCTTTCCAGCAGCGGTCAAGCTCTTCCAGCAGGAAGTAACGAAGGATGTCGGCATAGGTGGGGCCGGTTTCTGCCTTGAGCTTGTCAAGAATGCCCTGTGCCATAACCTCGGTTTCTTCGCGCTCGGGCAGGCGCGCGCCTTCTTCAAGCACCCTGTCAAGGTTGAAAACCTCGCGCAGACGCGCCAGAGCTGCGGCGCGGGCTTCGTCCTGGCTGTCCACAGGCAGGGATGCCAGCGGGCTGTACACGTCGTCCAGCACATCGCTCATGAATTCCTGCAAAACAGGCTCAAGGTCTTCTTCAACCATGAGCTCGCGGCGCAGGGTGTAGATAACTTCGCGCTGCTGGTTCATGACGTTGTCATAATCGAGCAGTGTTTTGCGTATTTCAAAGTGGTGGGCTTCCACACGTTTTTGAGCGCCTTCCACAGCGCGGGTAACCATGGCGTTCTCAATGGCCTCGCCATCGCGCAGACCCAGCTTTTCCATGAGGCCCTTGATGCGGTCAGAGCCAAAGAGACGCATGAGGTCGTCTTCCAGCGAAAGGTAGAAGCGCGAAGAGCCGGGGTCGCCCTGACGGCCCGAGCGGCCACGCAGCTGGTTGTCGATGCGGCGGCTTTCGTGGCGTTCTGTGCCGAGAATGTGCAGGCCGCCCAGATCCACAACGCCTTCGCCCAGCATGATGTCCGTGCCGCGGCCAGCCATGTTGGTGGCAATGGTGACGCGGCCTTTCTGGCCTGCCAGCGCCACGATTTCGGCTTCTTTTTCATGCTGCTTGGCATTGAGCACGCTGTGCGGAATACCGAGCTTGCTCAGTCGATGCGAAAGCATTTCGGACGTTTCAATGGAAATTGTGCCCACAAGCACGGGCTGCTCTTTTTTGTGCAATTCGGCAATGGCTTCAACAATGGCGTCAAACTTTTCCTGCCGCGACCGGTAGATAAGGTCAGGATAATCCTTGCGAACCATGGGCCTGTTGGGCGGAATGGAGATAACCTCGAGGCTGTAGATCTGATGGAATTCCACAGCTTCGGTATCCGCAGTACCCGTCATGCCCGAAAGTTTGTCGTACAGGCGGAAGTAGTTCTGGAAGGTGATGGAGGCAAGGGTCTGGTTTTCAGCGGCAATGGTGACGTGTTCCTTGGCTTCCAGAGCCTGATGCAGGCCATCCGAATAGCGGCGGCCAGCCATAAGGCGGCCAGTGAATTCGTCAACAATAATCACCTGATCTTCTTGAACAATATAATCCACATCGCGCTTGAAAATCTGATGCGCCTTGAGCGACTGCATCACATGGTGCTGGGCCGTAATGTTTGCGGGATCAAAAAGGTTGTCCAGCTTGAGCAGTTCCTCACACCGGGCTACGCCTTCATCGGTGAGCATGGCGGTGCGGGCCTTTTCGTCAACCGTGTAGTGCTCAGGGGTGAGCTGACGGACAATGTCGTCCACAGTGCGGTACATGCCCACCGATTCATCAGATGCGCCGGAAATGATGAGCGGCGTTCTGGCTTCGTCGATGAGGATGGAGTCCACTTCGTCCACAATGGCAAAATTGTGCCCGCGTTGCACCAGCTGGTTGGCGTAGAACTTCATGTTGTCGCGCAGATAGTCAAAGCCGAATTCATTATTGGTGCCGTAGGTGATATCCTTGGCGTATTCGGCTTTGCGCTCTTCGTCATCAAGGCCATGCACAATAACGCCCGTGCTCAGGCCGAGGAATTCATACAACTGGCCCATCCAGGCCGAGTCGCGCTTGGCGAGGTAGTCGTTGACCGTGACCACATGCACGCCCTTGCCTGACAGGGCGTTGAGCACCACGGGCAGGGTAGCTACAAGGGTTTTGCCTTCACCGGTCTTCATTTCGGCAATCTTGCCCTTGTGCAGCACCATGCCGCCGATGAGCTGCACGTCATAGTGACGCATACCCAGTCTGCGGCTTGAGGCCTCGCGCACCAGAGCAAAAACTTCGGGCAGCAGAGCTTCCAGAGTTCTGGTGCCGTCCTGCACTTCCTGACGGTATTGCGCTATGCGTACAGGAAAATCGGCATCGGCCAGTTGCTGCATTTCAGGCTCGAACGCATTGATGCGCTGCACCATGGGGCGGAGCTTGCGCAAGTAGCGGTCGTTGGTGCTGCCGAAGATTTTTTTGAAAAGAAAACCAAACATGAAGTCTCCTTACTAGAGCATTTTCACTTTGAAATGCTCGCTTACCGACTAAGTATATCTACTGTCTCGTCCGTAACGGAAAAGCAACCGTGGCGAGGATTTTTCAGTATCCGCGCTGTGCAGACAAACATTTTCGGTCTGATCTGTCTAGCACAATGGCCAGTCGCTTGCGCAGCGCAAACACCAATGTTGGGTGCGCTGCGGAATGTGCTGAATGCGCAGTGTCTTACCCCAAGGGGACAATACACGGCATCCCTTAAAAATAAGACATAACATTGAGGTTGGCAATGTGACGATCCAAAAATATTATTGGTCAAAGAACAGGTGGGGAGGTGCAAGTGCGCCTATAACCGTGCCAGCAGACAACCTCGCAGAATCACTTTTTTGCGCGCTCCAAGCCTTGAAGGGCAAGTTGCATGCCGGGCTTGAGGGCAAGGGCCAACTGAAAAAACTGTACCGACCTGTCACGGTCGCCTGACTGAAGAAAGACCGCTCCAAAGTTACAGGCGATGGAAGCGCTGCTCTTGACCATTTCCGGATCCAGATCCAGAGCTTTTACCAGATTTGCCTTGGCCTGGATAAAATCCGCGCCTTCGGCAAAGGCCATGCCTACATTATAATAGAGCGTTGGATCGTCAGGGGCGATTTTGATGGCGCGCTTGTATTCAGTGATGGCGTCCTGCCAGCGGCCCTGCCTGCGCAGGCTGATGCCAAGCTGGTTGAACAGGGCCAAATCTTCCCGGCCAAGGCGCTTGCCCTTGGCTTCAAGACTGTTGCGCAGAAATTTTTCTGCCTTTTCCGGGTCGCGCTCGCCATAAATGCCGGCAATACGGCTTGAAAGCGCGCTGAGGCCATCGGCAGCTTCCCGGTTCATCTGCACCACAGCTTTTTCAAAAAAGGCCTCGGCCTTTTCCACATCGCCGTTTGCCAGGTGGGCCTCGCCAAGGCTCACTTTGCGGTTCACGTTGAGGGGCGAGATCGAATCCAGTTTTTCGAGGTAACGCACCTGCTGGGGCACATCCCCTATTTCCGCGTACATTTCTGCAAGGCGCTGAAGCGGAGCGAGGTAGAGATCGGCAGATTTTGCGGCGGATTCGTAGGCAATACGGGCTTTGTCGTATTGCTGGGTGGCGCGGAAAATATCGCCCATGAGCAGAAACGCCGCAGCGCTGCCCGGCTTGAGTTGCAAAACCTTCTGGCAGGCTGTCAGTGCCATGTCGTATTTTTTTTGCGCCAACAGTTTCTTCGCCACGTCAATGACCTGCCCCAGCTTGCTTTGCGGCCTGAGGGTAAAAGCCATTTTTTCAATAAGCGTATTGGCAGAAACAGGCTTGGCAATAAAGTTGTCCGCCCCGACTTCGTGAAGCAGCATGAGGCGGTCGCGCTGCACATCGCCCGTAAGCACAATAATCTTAAGCGCGGTAAAGGCCTGCTTGATCTGGCCAACTAGGAAGCTCAGATCCTGTCCGCCTATACTGCGCTCCATGAAGATAAGAGGGGCAGGGTGCCGGGCCAGAATGTCTCGCAGCTCGCGAAGCATCATGCGGGGGTCCGCAATGGCGGTAAAAATGCTCTGAGCCGTAAGGCCCATCTCTTTGGCAAGGGTAAGGCGCAACTGCGTACAAAAGGCCTGGTCATCGCTCACTGCCAGGATATGCCCATTCTCTTTAGTAATGTAATTAATGACAGTGTCTTGGTATGAATTGAGTTTTGCCCTGTTGGAGGCTTCAATCATGGACATGGGATCTCCTGAAAATATTGACAGCTAAGATGACAAGTTAGCGCAAAATAGTGAAGACTGTGCGACAAAAGGGAGTCATCTTGGCAAATTGCCGGAAGGGTGCGCTCTTTTAATTTTTTGCAGGGGTAAGCGTCAAGGAGTAAGATTGGCGCGGCAAAAAACCTGGATGACGTGATAAAAATAATGCAAAAATGGCTTGACGTTCAAGGGGAACTTGGATAGAAAAAATCTCCGCGCGATAAGAAGCGATTTTTATCGGCGTCCCTGGACGGCAGGGAAGGGTGGGTTGAGCCCATTCTGATGCACCCCAAAGTGACCACAATATCTGGTTGCAGAGGGTTTTGACATGTGCAGGCGTTACCGAATGCCGGACAATGTCGAGCCGTTCCAGCCCAAAGACGGATCCCACCGCAGCCCCCAGGCCGCGCGTGACCCGGGGCTGTAAGGTAGGGGGATAGCCCCCATTTGGTGACCCTGCGGGACCGCTTAGCTGCTCTTTCTATGAGTGGCTTAGCCTGGGCGACGCTGGGGAGCATCACGCGGATGATGCAGGCGCGTTCAGGCGTCCAATCTTCCGAATTCTTCCTGAAATTTCAGGCGTGATGCGCGCATTAGCGCAACCCCTTACGTTGCTCCGTTTTCCGTTCCTTGCCAGGGTGAGGTCGGCCCTTCGGGCCATGCTTCATGGCCCGCGTATGCTGTGAAGGAGCCCGCGCTCGTAGCCCAAAAGGCCGCGCGGGATGTTTTTGCAAACGGAGTAGGCACAATGACGACAGTTAGCAGCGATCGCATTCGGATCAAGCTCAAAGCCTACGATTACCGCATTCTGGATAAAGCCGTTGCGGAAATCGTGGATACGGCGCGCAATACCGGTGCCGGTGTGGCGGGACCAATTCCCCTGCCCACCAACATTCACAAGTACACCGTGCAGCGTTCCGTGCATGTGGACAAAAAGTCCCGTGAGCAGTTTGAAATGCGCATTCACAAGCGGCTCATGGATATCCTGGAACCCACGCAGCAGACCGTCGACGCGCTGGGCAAGCTTTCGTTGCCCGCCGGTGTGGACGTGGAAATCAAGCTCTAGCGAGAGGCAGTCATGGCTGAGAAAATGGGAATTTTGGGTCGCAAACTTGGTATGACCCGCATATTTGACGGCGCTGGCGCTGCCGTGCCCGTCACGGTGATTGAGGCCGGTCCGTGCCCCGTCACCCAGGTCAAAACTGCGGAGACGGACGGCTACAACGCCGTTCAGATCGCGCTGACCCCCGCTAAGGAAAAGCACAGCACCAAGGCTATGCAGGGACACTTTGCCAAGGCTGGCAAGGGTCTTTTCCGCCATCTGCGCGAAATCCGCCTTGCGGGTGCGCCGGAGCAGGAGCTGGGTCAGGAACTGACCGTTGAAATTTTCGCCGCAGGCGATACGGTCAAGGTGACCGGCACAAGCATGGGTAAAGGCTACCAGGGGCGTATGCGCCGCTGGAATTTTGCCGGTTCCAAAGATACCCACGGCTGCGAAAAGGTGCACCGCAACAATGGTTCCATTGGTAACAACACCTTTCCTGGCCACGTTTTTAAGGGTCGGAAAATGGCGGGCCATTGGGGCAATGAAACCGTTACGGAAATGGGCCTGACCATCGTTGATGTGCGTCCTGAGGACAACGTCATTCTGGTCAAAGGTTCCGTGCCCGGCCCCAAGAACGGGCTGGTGCTGATCCGCAAGCAGTAGAGGAAGCAGCAATGGCTACCGTGAAAGTATATGACCAGAACAAGCAGGAAAGCGGCGAAATTACGCTGGCTTCCGACGTGTTCGAAATCGAGGTGAGGCCCGAAATCCTCAATCTCGTGGCGCGCGCCCAGATGGCGGCCAAACGCGCCGGCACGCATATGGTAAAGACCCGTGCGCTGGTTTCCGGCGGCGGTGCTAAGCCCTGGAAGCAGAAGGGTACGGGCCGCGCCCGTTCCGGCTCCAACCGTTCGCCCATTTGGCGCGGTGGCGCCATCATCTTCGGACCCAGCCCCCGCGATTACAGCTTCAAGGTTAACAGCAAGGTGCGCGCCCTGGCCATGAAGATGGCCCTGTCGAGCCGCCTGGCTGCCGCGACCCTGATGGTGGTCAAGGGTATTGAACTGCCCGAAGCCAAGACCAAGCATTTCGCCAAGGTTGCCGACACGCTGGGCCTTTCCAAGGCTCTCATCGTGGCTCCCGCCGAAGACAGCGCGCTGACCCGTTCCGCTCGCAACATTCCGGGCCTCACCATGACCACTGTCGATCGCCTGAGCGTGCTTGAAATCCTCAAGCACAAGCAGCTCGTTCTGCTTGAAGGCGCCATCGAACCTGTTCAGGCGCGTTTCGCAAAGAAGGGGGCGTAAGATGGAAACCACTTCTGTTCTGCTCAAGCCCCTGCTGACCGAAAAGACGACCTTGATCAAGGACGAAGCCCAGCAGGTGGCCTTTATGGTCCACACCCTGGCCAACAAGCTTGAAATCAAGCAGGCCGTGGAAAAGGCTTTTGATGTTAAAGTGGAAGCCGTCAACGTAGTGCGCCGCGCCCCCATGAACAGGGAGCGCCAGGGTCGCGTTGTTGGCCGTAAGCCCGGCTGGAAGAAAGCGTATGTTACGCTGCGCCAGGGCGATAAAATTGAGTTCTTCGAGGGAGTGTAATCATGGCTGTCCGCAAGCTGAAACCGACCTCCGCGGGGCGTCGCTTCCAGACGGTTTCCGACTTTGAGGAAATCACCCGGACGCGCCCTGAGAAGTCGCTCACTGAAGGCCTCACCAAAAAGGCCGGTCGCAACAATCTGGGTCGAGTCACCAGCCGCCGTCGCGGTGGTGGTGTCAAGCGTCTGTACCGCATCATCGATTTCAAGCGCGACAAGACCGGCGTTGAAGCCACTGTTGCGCACATTGAATACGATCCCAACCGTACCGCCCGTATCGCGCTGCTGCACTATTCGGACGGCGAAAAGCGCTACATCCTCGCTCCGGTTGGCTTGAAGCAGGGTGACAAGATCATGTCCGGCATCAACGAACGCAATGGCGTCGTGGCCGACATCAAACCTGGCAATGCTTTGCAGATGGCCCGCATCCCTGTGGGTACCGTTGTGCACAACATTGAGCTTTACCCCGGCAAGGGCGGTCAGATGTGCCGTGCCGCCGGTACCTACGCCCAGCTGGTCGCCAAAGAAGGCAACTACGCCCTGCTGCGTTTGCCCTCGGGCGAAGTGCGCAAGGTGCTTGCTACCTGCGTGGCTACCGTGGGTCAGGTGGGCAACGTGCATCACGAAACCATCTCTCTGGGCAAAGCTGGCCGCAACCGCTGGCTGGGTCGTCGTCCCAAGGTTCGCGGCGTTGCCATGAACCCCATCGACCACCCCCTGGGCGGTGGCGAAGGCAGAAGCTCTGGTGGCCGTCATCCTGTGTCGCCTTGGGGTATGCCTGCCAAGGGTTACAAGACCCGCGACAAGAAGAAGGCCTCTTCCCGGCTGATCATCAAACGCCGCGGCCAGAAGTAGGAGTAGCTCATGCCGAGATCGTTGAAAAAAGGGCCGTTTGTTGACGGCCATCTGATGAAAAAGGTCGACAGCACCGTGGCCAACAGCGACCGCCGTGTAGTCAAGACCTGGTCGCGCCGCTCGACCATCCTGCCCGAAATGGTGGGACTGACCTTTGCGGTGCACAATGGCAAGAAGTTCGTGCCGGTGTTCGTTACCGAAAACATGGTTGGTCACAAGCTGGGTGAATTCTCGCCCACTCGTACCTTCCATGGGCATGCCGCCGACAAAAAGGCCAAGGCCGGCAAGAAGTAGGGTAGGCATATGGAATCTAAAGCTATTGCAAAATTCCAGCGCGTTTCGCCGCGCAAGACCCGTCTTGTGGCCAAGAACGTGCAGGGTCTTGGAGTGGAGGAGGCTATGAACCTTCTGCGCTTCACGCCCAACAAGCCCGCTGGCGTGCTTTTCGGCGTGCTCAAGAGCGCGTTGGCCAATGCCTCGCAGCTGGGCGGCGTTGATGTGGATGCCATGGTGGTGAAGGAAATCGTGGTGAACGAAGGCCCCACCTGGAAGCGCTTTATGCCCCGGGCCCAAGGCCGGGCGACCAAGATTCACAAGCGCACCAGCCACATCACCGTTATACTCGCAGAAGGGCAGGAATAGGCTATGGGTCAGAAAGTACATCCGTTCGGGTTCCGGCTTGGGTACAACAAGAATTGGCAGTCCCGCTGGTTCAGCAAGAAGGAATACCCTGCCTTTGTCTATGAAGACAGCAAAATCCGCGCGTTCGTGAAGAAGCTCCTGTTTCATGCCGGGGTTTCCAAGATCGAGATCGAACGTGCCGGCGGCAAGGTACGGCTTATCCTTTCCACCGCTCGCCCCGGTATTGTTATCGGCCGCAAGGGTGTGGAAATCGAAAAGCTTCGCAACGATCTTCGTCAGAAGTTCGGCCGCGAGTTCTCTCTTGAAGTGAACGAAATCCGTCGCCCCGAAGTGGACGCCCAGCTGGTGGCCGAGAACATCGCCCAGCAGCTTGAGCGCCGCGTGGCCTTCCGGCGCGCCATGAAGCGTACCGTGTCCATGGCCCGCAAGTTTGGCGGCGAAGGCATCAAGGTAACCTGCGCCGGACGTCTGGCCGGTGCAGAAATCGCCCGTACCGAATGGTACCGCGATGGCCGAGTGCCCTTGCAGACCCTGCGTGCCGACATTGACTACGGTTTTGCCGAAGCGCACACCACCTACGGCATCATTGGTGTCAAGGTGTGGATCTATAAGGGTGAAATCCTTGACAAAGAGGTTGATCAGTAATGCTTGCGCCCAAAAGAGTTAAATTCCGCAAGTGGCAGAAAGGCCGCCTGCGTGGCCTGGCCACCCGCGGCGCCACCATTGCGTTTGGTGATATCGGCCTTAAAACCGTGCAGCATGGCCAGCTTTCCAGCCAGCAGATTGAAGCTGCTCGTATCGCCATGATGCGTCACATCAAGCGTGGCGGCAAAGTGTGGATCCGTGTGTTCCCCGACCGCCCCGTAACGGCCAAGCCTCTGGAAACCCGTCAAGGTTCCGGTAAGGGCGCACCCGTGGGTTGGTGCGCTCCGGTCAAGCCCGGCCGCGTGCTGTATGAAATCAAGGGCGTGAGCCTTGACCTCGCGCGTGAGGCGCTGACCCGCGCCGCTCACAAGCTGCCCGTTAAGACCATCATTGTGGTGAGGGAGGGCATCTAAATGGCTGCCAAGAAAAAGACCGAAACCGCCGCCCGGCCCGCCGCGCAGGATCTTCGCTCCATGAGCGTGGAACAGCTGCGCACGGCTCTTACCGAGCAGCGCCAGGAACTGATGAACGCCCGCTTCAAGCATGCCGCTGCGCAGCTTGAAAAGACTTCCGAACTGAAAGTCATGCGCAAGCAGGTGGCGCGCATCGAGACCGTATTGAACGAAAAGGAACAGAGGGCCTGAACATGCAAGCTCTGGAAGATCGCAAGGGCAGAATGCTGACCGGCATTGTGGTGAGCGACAAGAACGACAAAACCATTGTCGTGCGCGTCGAGACCCTGGTCAAGCATCCTCTGCTTAAGAAGTATGTGAGGCGCCGCAAGAAGTTCACGGCTCATGATCCCATGAACGAATGCGGTATGGGCGACAAGGTTAAAATTGTGGAGTTCCGTCCGCTTTCGCGCAACAAGCGCTGGCATCTGGTCTCCATCATTGAAAAAGCCGTGTAGGGTAGTGCCATGATCCAGGTAGAATCGACGCTTCAGGTGGCCGATAATTCCGGCGCCAAAAAGGTTGCCTGCATCAAGGTGCTGGGCGGTTCACACCGCCGCTACGCCTCGGTGGGCGACATTATCGTGGTTTCCGTTAAGGAAGCAATGCCCCACAGCAAGGTTAAGAAGGGCGATGTTATGAAGGCTGTTATCGTGCGTACCGCTAAAGAAGTGCGTCGCATGGACGGCAGCTACATCAAGTTCGACGGCAACGCCGCTGTGCTGCTCTCCAACCAGGGTGAGCCGGTGGGTACGCGTATCTTTGGCCCCGTGGCCCGTGAGCTGCGCGCCCAGAACTTTATGAAAATTATTTCGCTGGCCCCGGAAGTGCTGTAGGAGACCGTCATGAAAATGTATCGCATCCGCAAGGACGACAAGGTGATGGTAATCGCCGGCAAGGACGCGGGCAAAATCGGCAAGGTGCTGAAGATCCTGCGCAAGAAGGATCGCGTGCTTGTGGAAAAGACCAACATGGTCAAGCGCCACATGCGCCCCAACCCCTATGCCCAGCAGCCTGGCGGTATCGTGGAAAAGGAAATGCCTATCCACGTGTCCAACCTTATGGTTGTCTGCTCTGCCTGCGGCAAGGCCACTCGAGTGGGTTACAAGACCATCGAGTCCGAGGGCAAGGAAAAGAAAGTGCGCTTCTGCAAAAAGTGCAACGAAGTAATGGAATAAGGTGATACGATGACACGCCTTGAAAAGATATATAGAGAGAAGGTGGTTCCGGTACTGCAGAAGGAGTTCAGTTACTCCTCTTCGATGCAACTGCCCGGTATCGAAAAGATCTCTCTGAACATCGGCCTTGGCGCCGCTAGCTCGAACAACAAGCTGATGGAAGAAGCCATGGCGGAACTTACCGCGATTGCTGGCCAGAAGGCTGTAGTTACCCGGGCTAAAAAGTCCATCGCCGCATTTAAGCTGCGCGAAGGCATGCCCATTGGTGTGCGCGTCACCCTGCGCAAGGAACGCATGTGGGACTTTCTGGACAAGCTCATGAACTTTGCCCTGCCCCGAGTGCGTGACTTCCGTGGTATCCCTGACCGCGGTTTCGATGGACGCGGCAATTTCACCCTGGGCATCAAAGAACACACCATCTTCCCTGAACTGGAAGCTGACCGTGTTGAAAACCCCAAGGGCATGAACATCACCATCGTCACCACGGCGGCCACGGACAAAGAAGGCAAGTTCCTTCTCGACCAGCTTGGCATGCCGTTCCGCAAGTAGGAGTTAAGCCATGTCCCGTACTTCTCTGGAAGTAAAGGCCAAGCGCAAGCCTAAGTTCAGCGCCCGCGCCTACAATCGCTGCCCGCTTTGCGGTCGCCCCAGGGCTTTCCTGCGTCAGTTCGGCATCTGCCGTATCTGCTTCCGCAACATGGCCCTTCGTGGTGAACTGCCCGGCGTGCGCAAGTCGAGCTGGTAAGATTTCCGGGCGTGCAAACGCCCGGGAGGCGCGCCTCGCGCGCCAGCGGGAAGTGGCGGCATAGTGCCGTCAACCCCGCCCCCAAACTCTCAGGAGCATTCGATGTTGACAGATCCCATTGCGGATATGCTCACCCGCATCCGCAACGCGCATTTGGCCCTGCACAAGGAAGTAAATGTGCCGAGCTCGAAGATGAAGGAATCTTTAGCCGCCATCCTCAAGCAGGAAGGTTACGTCGAAGACGTGGCCGTGGCCGAAAAAAACATTGTTATTACCCTTAAGTACCAGAAGGGAAAGCCCGTCATCAGCGGGCTGAAGCGTGTGAGCACGCCCGGTCGCCGGGTTTATGTTGGCGCGCATAACATCCCCAGGGTGCAGAACGGCCTCGGCATCTGCATTTTGTCCACGTCCAGCGGCGTGCTGGACGGCATGACCGCCCATGAGAAGAAGGTGGGCGGCGAACTTCTGTGCGAAATCTGGTAGGCGGTGCACCATGTCGAGAATAGGTAGACTGCCCGTTGCCGTTCCCAATGGCGTTGAAGTCAAGATCGGAACGGATGTTGTGGAAGTTAAAGGGCCCAAGGGCTCGCTGAGCACCCCTGTCTGCTCTCTGCTCACTTACGAGCAGGCCGATGGTCATGTGACCCTTGGCCGTATAGAAGATACCCGCCAGAGCCGTTCGCAGCACGGCCTGCGCCGCACCCTTCTTGCCAACTGCATTGAAGGCGTTACCAAGGGCTTCTCCAAGGGCCTGGAAGTTATCGGCGTCGGTTACCGCGTGGCGGTCAAGGGCAACATTATCGAGCTTTCTGTGGGCTATTCCCACCCTGTGCTCGTTGAACTGCCCGACGGCATCAAGGCCGTGGTTGAAGGTCAGGTTCTGACCCTCTCCGGCATCGACAAGGAACTTGTGGGCGAAATGGCCGCCAAGATTCGCCGCATTCGTAAGCCTGAACCCTACAAGGGCAAGGGCATCAAGTACGTTACCGAGACTATCCGCCGCAAGGTTGGTAAGTCCGGCGGCAAGAAGTAGGGGGGCGCGTCATGAAATACAGCAAGAACGAATCCCGGCAGCGCCGCAAGATCCGTATCCGCAAGAAAGTCAACGGCACCTTCGAGCGCCCGCGTCTGGTTGTGTTCAGGTCCAACCTGCACATCTACGCCCAGATCATCAACGATCTGGACGGCGTGACCCTGGCTGCCGCCTCTACCCTTACGCTTTCCAAGACCGAAGCCGGCATGCACTGCAACAAGAGCGGCGCCGAAATGGTGGGCAAGGAAATTGCCCGGATGGCCAAGGAGAAGAATATCAATCAGGTGGTATTCGATCGCAACGGGTACATTTATCACGGTCGCGTCAAGGCCGTAGCCGACGGCGCCCGCGAAGGCGGCTTGGAGTTCTAATATGCGTCAGGAAAATACTGAAACTCAGCAGAACGAGTTGGGCGAAATCGAAAAGATCGTTTCCCTCAACCGCGTGGCCAAGGTCGTCAAGGGCGGTCGCCGTTTCAGCTTCAGCGCCCTCGTTGTTGTGGGCGATGGCAAGGGCGGCGTGGGCTTCGGTCTGGGCAAGGCCCAGGAAGTGCCTGAAGCACTGCGCAAAGCCACTGAACGCGCTCGCAAGAACCGCGTCCAGGTTGCCCTTGTTGAAGGCACCCTTCCTTATGAAGTGCTCGGTCGTTTCGGCGCCGGTCGCGTCATGCTGAAGCCCGCCTCTGAAGGTACCGGCATCATTGCCGGCGGTGCCGTGCGCGCCGTCATGGAAGCCGTAGGCATCCGCGACGTCCTCGCAAAGGCTATTGGTACCAACAATCCGCACAACGTGCTTCGTGCCACCATGCAGGGCCTCGTTTCCCTGCGCAGCGCCGAAGATGTTTCGGCTTTGCGCGGCAAGAAGCTGGAAGCCCCGAGGAAGTAACCATGGCAGAAATCAAGGTAAAACTCGTGCGTTCGCGCATCGGCTCCACGCCTGCGCAGCGCAAGCTGCTGGACTCCCTTGGCCTCAAGCGCCGCGAGATGGTCAAGACGTTCAAGGATACCCCGGCTATCCGGGGCATTATCGCCAAAGTTCCGCATATGGTTGCCGTTGTTGAGTAACGGCCAAAGGATATACCATGCAACTGCACAATCTGTTTCCTTTTCCGGAAGAGCGTAAGACCCGCCGTCGCGTGGGCCGTGGCTCTGGCTCCGGTCTGGGCTGCACTGCGGGCAAGGGCCACAAAGGGCAGAACGCTCGCGCCGGTGGCGGTGTCCGCCCTGGTTTTGAAGGCGGCCAGATGCCCCTGCAACGCCGTTTGCCCAAGCACGGTTTTAAGAACGCCCCCTTTAAGGTCACCTACGACATCGTCAATCTTGATGCGCTCGTGTCGGCCTTTCCGGGCAAAACCACCATCACCCTTGACGACATGTACGCTCGCGGTATTGTCCGCATGGGCGCGCCCGTGAAAATTCTTTCGCGCGGCGAAGTCTCAGGCGCTCTGTCGGTGGAGGCTCACAAGTTCAGCCAGGCTGCTGCGGAAAAGATCCGCCAGGCTGGCGGCAACGTCACTGAGCTGGAAGCGGTTTCTGCCGCTGAATAATTCAGGTGGCCGCGCGCAAGCGCGGCCTCACGGCTTTCACTGGCGTCATTGCCCGCCTCACGGCGGGCAATGACGTTGCGCACATACTGCGCCACAGGCGCACAAACGCAACGAGTGTTTCATGGCAGTAGGATCGGCAAACAATATGGCGGGCCAGGCTTCGCTGACCAAACGCATCGGCTGGACCTTCCTGATTTTGTGCTGCTACCGCATTGGCGTTCATGTGCCCATTCCGGGCGTTGACGCTTCTGCGCTGGCGTCGTTTTTTCAAAGCATGTCCGGCACGCTTTTCAGCCTGTTCGACATGTTTTCCGGCGGCGGCCTGTCCAACGTCTCGGTGTTCGCTCTGGGCGTCATGCCTTACATTTCGGCAAGCATTATCATCCAGCTTTTGCAGGTGGTCAGCCCCGACATCAAGCGCATGGCCAAGGAAGAAGGGCAGGCGGGGCGGCGTAAAATTACGCAGTACACCCGTTACCTCACAGTGCTTATCACCCTGGTGCAGGGCCTCGGCATTGCCGTTGGTCTGGAAAATATGACCAGCCCCGCTGGCGCGCCCGTGGTTCTGGCACCCGGCTGGCATTTCCGTCTTGTGACCATGGCGACCTTTACGGCTGGTTCCGTGCTGGTCATGTGGCTTGGCGAGCAGATCACTGAGCGTGGTATCGGCAACGGTATCTCGCTGATCATTTTCTGCGGTATTGTGGTGGGCATTCCCCGCGGCATCATCCAGTCTGTGGCTCTTATACAGGCTGGCGACATGAGCATTTTCATGGCGATTGTTATCGTGGTCCTGATGGCCGCGGTTACGGTAGCCATTGTGTTCGTTGAACGTTCGCAGAGAAGAATCCCCATCAGTTACGCCAAGCGTCAGGTTGGACGTAAAATGTACGGTGGTCAGAACTCGCACCTGCCTTTGCGTCTGAACACGGCGGGCGTTATTCCGCCTATTTTCGCATCATCGCTTTTGCTGTTCCCTGCTACTATTGGTCAGTTTTCGACCAACCATTATGTAAAGCAGGCAGCCGATTTCTTCTCGCCGCACGGCGTTGCTTACAACGTCCTGTATGTGGCCTTGATGTTCTTCTTCTGCTATTTTTACACGGCCATCATTTTTGATCCCAAGGATATGGCTGAGAATCTTAAGAAGAACGGCGGGTTCATCCCCGGGATTCGTCCTGGTGAAAAGACCCAGGAATACGTGGACACGGTGCTTTCGCGGCTGACCCTTTCGGGGGCCACCTATATTTCAATAGTCTGCCTGCTGCCCATGCTGCTCATCAGCAACTTCAACGTGCCTTTCTATTTTGGCGGCACGAGCTTGCTGATCCTTGTGGGCGTGGCCATGGACTTCATGAATCAGGTGGAATCACACATGATTTCCAGCCAGTATCAGGGCCTCATGGCCAAGGCGCGGAAGAGCGGCAGGCTCTAGAAAGTCGGGGCAGGCCTCTGGCTTGCCCTTCGCTTTCGCAAGCGCGGATGGTGATTGTATAATGAAAAAGTATCACGGCGCATTCATCAAGAATGAAAGGGAAGTGGCCTGCCTGCGGGAAGCAAACCGCATGGTGGCCAACATACTGGATGCCGTGGGCGATGTGGTGGAGCCGGGCCTGCCTACCATGCGTCTTGAAGAGTTGGCGCGCGACATGTGCTCCGACTATAAGGTAAAGCCGGCGTTTCTGGGCTACTGCGGTTATCCTTTCGCCCTGTGCTGCTCGGTCAACGAGCAGGTGGTGCATGGTTTTCCTTCTGCGCGGCTGCTTAAGGAAGGCGATATCGTCAGCATCGACATGGGCGTTGTGTATGAAGGTTTTGTGGGCGATGCCGCTCGTACCTTTCCGGTTGGCAAGGTCAGCGATGAAGCACGCAAACTCATGCGGATAACGGAAGAAAGCCTGTACGTTGGCATTGAACAGGCCCGGGCTGGCAATGATGTCTACGACATCGGCGCGGCTGTTCAGGATTATGTTGAGGCCGCCGGTTTCAACGTTGTGCGACGTTTTGTTGGGCATGGCGTGGGCGCGAAAATGCATGAAAAACCCGAAGTTCCGAACTTCAGGCCTGGCATGCGTGGGTTGACCTTGCAAAACGGCATGGTCATTGCCATCGAACCCATGGTAACTGTTGGCACCTACGAAGTGGACATTCTGGACGACCAGTGGACCGCCGTGACTCGCGACGGTTTGTGGGCCGCTCACTTTGAACACAGTGTTGCCATAACCCCAAATGGCCCCCAGATTCTCAGCATTTCGGACCGTGGTTTGAACCGGCACACAATTGAAGGTTGACATCAGCGTTAAAGCTGGATAAAGATTTCCGTTCCCGTCCTTAATTTTGAGGACTGCGGCCTGTTGTTCTATCGTGGCGAAGCCGCAAGCCGGATCTTTATTTGGTCAATGCAATGGTTTCTTATTGGAGATGAGGTATGAAAGTAAGACCTTCCGTCAAGAAAATATGCCCCAAGTGTAAGGTTATCCGGCGCAAGGGAGTGCTTCGAGTTATCTGCGAAAACCCCCGGCACAAGCAGCGCCAGGGCTAGGGCAGGAGACTAATTGTGGCGAGAATAGCAGGTGTTGATTTGCCTCGCGGCAAACGGGTGGACATTGCGCTCACCTACATTTATGGCATTGGCCGTACCACGGCCATGAAAATTCTGGATACCACCGGCGTTAACTGGGAGCGTAGCATTGACGACCTCTCCGCTGACGAAGTTAACGAGATCCGTAAGGAACTCGAACAGAACTACAAGGTGGAAGGCGACCTGCGTCGCGAAATCTCCAGCAACATTAAGCGCCTTATGGACATTGGTTGTTTCCGTGGTCTGCGTCACCGTCGCGGTTTGCCCGTGCATGGTCAGCGCACCCATACCAATGCCCGCACCCGTAAGGGACCCCGCCGCGGCGCCGTAGGCAAGAAGAAGTAGCGGTGCGGCTGCGCTTGTCGCAGTTTGTAAAGCGGATGCAGCAATAGTGCTGCCGTGAGGACGAACGGATTTTTCCGCCATTGGCGGAAAAGAATCTGACAAGCTTCCAATTTGAGGTTAGTTATGGCCAGACCCAAGAAAGTGGTCAAGAAAAAGGAAAAGAAGAACGTGCCGGTGGGCATCGCCCACATCCAGGCTTCGTTCAACAACACCATCATTACTTTTACGGATACGCGCGGCAATGCTGTCTCCTGGGCCTCCTCTGGCCAGAGCGGCTTTAAGGGTTCGCGTAAGTCCACCCCCTTTGCTGCGCAGGTTGCCGCTGAAACGGCTGCCCGCAAGGCTCAGGACAACGGCATGCGTACCGTGGGCATCTATGTGAAAGGCCCCGGTTCCGGTCGTGAAGCCGCCATGCGCGCTATTTCGGCTATCGGCTTCAAGGTGGCGTTCATCCGCGACGTTACGCCCATTCCGCACAATGGCTGCCGGCCGCCCAAGCGCCGCCGCGTCTAGTTTGCGCCTAGCGTAAACCGCGCCTAAACCGTAAGAGGTAAAGATAGATGGCTAAATATACTGAAGCCAAGTGCCGCATGTGCCGTCGCGAAGGCTGCAAGCTTTTTCTGAAGGGCGACCGTTGCTTCACTGACAAGTGTGCATACGACCGTCGTCCTTATGCCCCCGGTCAGCATGGCCGTGCGCGCAAGAAGGTCAGCGAATACGCAGTGCAGCTGCGTGAGAAGCAGAAGACCCGCCGCGCTTACGGCATTCTCGAACGCCAGTTCCATGGCTACTTCGAGAAGGCCGAAATGCAGAAGGGCGTTACTGGTACCAACCTGCTCGTTATTCTTGAACGCCGCCTCGACAACGTGGTGTACCGCCTTGGGTTTGCCAACTCGCGCAACCAGGCTCGTCAGCTCGTGCGGCACGGCATTTTCACCCTTAACGGCCGCAAGGTGAACATTCCTTCCTTGCAGGTTCGCGTGGGTGACAGCATTGAAGTGCCCGAAAAGAACCGCAAGATTCCCGTGCTTGCAGAAGCTCAGGAAGTCATTGCGCGTCGTGGTTGCCCCGCCTGGCTTGAGGCCGACGGCGCAGCTTTCAAAGGCTCTGTCAAGGCGCTGCCGCAGCGTGACGATATCCAGTTCCCCGTCAACGAGCAGCTGATTGTCGAACTTTACTCGAAATAAGCGGGGGTTCGCATGCTTATAAAACAGGGCGAACGCCTTATAAATGCACGCAACTGGTCAGAGCTTGTAAAGCCCGATCAGATCATGCGCGAAGAAGAAACCGCCAGCATCACGCATGGCAAATTCATTTGCGAACCGTTGGAACGGGGCTACGGCACCACCATCGGCAATGCAATGCGCCGGGTTCTTTTGTCGTCCCTTCAGGGTGCGGCCTTTGTGTCGGTGAAAATCATCGGCGTGCAGCATGAATTCACCACTGTGCACGGTGTTCTTGAAGACATCACTGATGTCATTCTGAACATCAAGCAGGTTCGCCTGCGCATGGACACCGATGAACCACAGCGCATTACCCTGCGCGTTGACCAGAAGGGTCCGGTGACCGCCGGGCACATCATGGGCAACCAGCATGTTGAAGTGCTCAATCCTGATCAGCACATTGCCACCCTCACCGAGGATGTCGTGCTTGAAATGGAATTTGAGGCTCGCATGGGCAAGGGCTATGTGCCTGCGGACATGCACGAGGGACTGAACGAGGAAATCGGCGTTATCAAGCTGGATTCCAGTTTCTCCCCTGTGCGCAAGGTGGCCTACACCGTGGAACAGGCTCGTGTTGGCCAGATGACCAACTATGACCGCCTGTTGCTGGAAGTATGGACCGACGGCTCCCTCACACCCGAGGATGCCATTGCCTACAGTGCCAAGATCATCAAGGACCAGATTTCTGTGTTCATCAACTTTGATGAACGCGTGTCTGGCGACATGCGGCACGGCAGCGGCGAGAGCGGCGAAATCAATGAGCATCTGTACAAGAGCATTGACGATCTTGAATTGTCGGTGCGTGCTACAAACTGCCTGCGCGGCGCCAACATTGCCCTTGTGGGCGAACTGGTGCAGCGTTCGGAAGGCGAGATGCTCAAGACCAAGAATTTTGGTCGCAAGTCGTTGGATGAAATCAAGGGCGTTCTTTTGGACATGGGCCTTGACTTCGGCATGAAGGTCGATTCCTTCGACAAGAAATATCAGGAATGGAAAAGGAAGCAGCAAAATGAGGCATAGCAATTCCGGCAGGAAACTCTCGCGTACGCCTGCGCACCGTAAGGCCCTGTTGCAAAATCTCGCTAAGGCCCTGCTGATCCACGGCAAAATCCGCACCACGGAAATTAAGGCCAAGGAGCTGCGCCGGGTGGTGGAACCCCTGATCACCCTTGCCAAGCGCAACGACCTGCACGCCCGCCGTCAGGCATACCGTGTGTTGAACGATCACGCTCTGGTTAAGCGCCTTTTTGACGAGATCGGCCCTGTTTTCGCCGGTGTTCCCGGCGGTTACACCCGTATCCTTAAGCTGGCCATGCCCCGTAAGGGCGACAACGCCCCCATGGCCATTATTGAGCTTTCTCGCGCTCTTGAAGCTGCTCCCGCTACGGAAGCCGCCGCTGAAGAAGCGCCTGCCAAGCCCAAGCGTACCCGCAAGCCCAAGGCTGAAGAAACCGCCGAAGCGTAAGAGCTTTGCTGGTTTGATGAATACTGACAAAGGGGCGCTATGCGCCCCTTTGTCGTTTTGCTTGGCAATCATTCCGGACAGAAAGCCATCTGCTCCGGTGCGGCATCCCATGCGCACACAGATGCATGCACCGGCCCCGATCCAAAACATTTTTTTTAAACAGCAGGCCCACTCTCCCATCCTTTGCGGATTACGGCGCACCAAACTCTGCCCTATTCTTTCTCCTTCGCTGTTGAGTAATTTTCTAAGAAATCTATTCCTTAGCCCCTGCGAGTGCCCCAATTAATCTCTCGTGTTTGATTCGAGGCTGTCCTTTTGTTGGGCAATGATCTTAGATTGACCGGATCTTTTGACGGTAGTCCCGAGCCTGGGTGCTAAAGCAGGCCTTCCCAAAAAGCTGTTAGTTAGCTGAGTTCCGTGAACTTTCCTGAAGTTCAAGATGATGCAGGCAGCATTGGTAGTGGGATATCATCTAGTGGCGTTCAGTCCCAGACAGTTTTATGCTCATCCCAAATATCAAAGCGTAAGCTTTCAAAAACACGCTCTCTGATTCACGCAGCTCAAAGCGGTGTAGTTATTCCTCAAATTTTTTTTATAACTTACTAATTATACGTAGTTATAACTTTTTTAATTGTTGAATGCGTCTTGTTATAAAAGGCACAATCTCCTGAAATCACGGGATCAGCCCAATTTATTCCAAATCCTCCATAACTTTTGTTATGGAGGATTTTTTATTGCGTGATGATAAAAATAAAAAAATTATATATATCAAATTATTACATAGAGGTATTCACTCTGGCATCAAACCTGCTTTCTCCCCCGTTATCTGTCACGCGCTGCATGTAAGGCGGTAGTTCCAAAGCACTATCGTGCAGTTCAGCCATGTGTGGCTGAGCGGTCATATCATGAAACAAAATAACGAAAATGGGAGATTTCATGCTGACACTGCAACTTTGTGTCATTCTGGCCTGTCTGCTGTTGGGTACACGATACGGCGGCATGGGGCTGGGCCTCATCAGCGGCATTGGTTTGTTCATTCTCTGTTTTGTTTTCAACGTGCAGCCGGGCAAGCCGCCCGTCGATGTCATTCTTACGATTCTGGCCGTTATAGGTTGCGCGGCCACGCTGCAAACGGCTGGTGGGCTCGATGTGCTCATGCGTGTGGCGGAACGCCTGCTTCGCAAACACCCGGAACACATCACCCTGCTGGCTCCCATTACCACTTGGTTTCTTACGCTGCTGTGCGGTACCGGCCATGTGGCGTACACCATGTTCCCCATTATCTATGATATTGCCATCAACAAGGGCATCCGTCCTGAAAGACCTATGGCTGTCGCTTCTGTTTCGGCGCAAATAGGTATCTGCGCATCGCCCGTTTCTGTGGCTGTTGTTTCGATGGTTTCCATGCTCGGGCAAGCCCACGGCGTTGGAACAGCCATAAGCATTGTCACCTTGTTGGCCATTTCCATTCCGTCCACCTTTGTGGGTGTACTGTGCGCTGGTTTGTGGTCCATGCACCGTGGCAAAGACCTGGACAAGGATCCGGAATTCCAGAAGCGCCTGGCCGACCCGGAAACCAAGGCATACATATACGGCGGTGGCAGCACATTGATGGACAAGGTGTTTCCCCCGGAAGCCTTCCGCGCCGTGTGGTTCTTTTTTGCAGCAATAGCCGCCGTGGTGGTGCTGGGCGCCTTTGAAGGATTGCGCCCCTCTTTCGGCCCGGCCAACAAGCTCGTGCCCCTTTCCATGAACATTGTCATTCAGATGATCATGCTCATTGCTGGCGCGTGCATCCTTATGTTCTGCAAGGTCAAGCAGCAGGCCATATCGAGCAGTGCGGTCTTCAAGGCCGGCATGGTCGCCATCTTTTCCGTTTTTGGCGTGGCCTGGATGACTGACAGCTTCTTCCATGCCCACCTTGCATTCATCAAAACGGAACTGGCAAGCGTGGTGACGGCTTATCCCTGGACGTACGCTCTGGTGCTTGTGTTTGTCTCCAAGCTTGTGAACAGCCAGGCGGCCGCACTGGCGGCGGTTGTTCCCCTTGGCCTCAGCCTCGGTCTTGAGCCCAAGCTGCTTCTGGCCTTCATGCCCATGTGCTACGGCTACTTTATCCTGCCCACCTATCCCAGCGATCTGGCCTGCATCAATTTTGACAGATCGGGCACCACGTGCATCGGCAAGTTCATCATCAATCACAGTTTCATTATCCCTGGTGCCATAGGCATTACCGTGGGCACGCTTGTAAGCTACGCCCTGGTCATGACTTTTCTGTAACCAGCATGCACGACAGGGATATCGGGAGAAATTATGAGTCAGGTTTTGTACAATGCCGGGGAATCCCCGCACATCAGATCTGAATCGCGGCTGGATTTTTTCCAGGCGATATCAGGCGTGCTGCTCATCGCCTTTCTTTGGGCACATCTGCTCATGGTGGGCAGTGTTATCATTAGCCCTTCTGCCATGAATGCTCTTGGCTGGTTTCTTGAAACCACCTACATGGCCCAGATCGGCGGGCCAATCATCTTCGTGCTCATGGTGGCGCATTTTCTAATCGCCGCTCGCAAGATGCCTTTTGCAGCCGGGGAATGGGGCCTTTTCTGGAACCATGCAGTGCGCCTGCGGCACAAGGATACCTGGATGTGGATTGTGCAGGTTGCGACTGCTCTGGTCATTCTGATTATGGGCAGCATCCACATGTACACCATCCTCACCCATTTGCCCATTGACGCGGCCACGAGCGCAGCACGGGTGCGCGGCGGCTGGCTGCCGTTTTATCTGGTGCTGCTGCCTCTGGCCGAGCTGCATGTGGGCATCGGTTTTTACCGCCTTGGCGTGAAGTACGGTTTTATAACAAGAAGCACGCGCTCCCGCTGGCAGCGTGGCGAGTATATGATGATGGGCGGTTTTGTGGCCATTGGCCTTATGACCCTGCTGCGCCTCTGGCTGCTGGCCGGATAGGAGGACTTACGTGCGAGTTTTTCAGACTGATCTGCTCTGCATAGGTGCCGGACTCGCCGGCGAGCGCGTTGCCGTGGAAGCGGCCCAGGCCGGGTTTGACGTTATCTGCCTGTCTCTTGTTCCTCCACGCCGTTCGCATTCATCGGCGGCGCAGGGGGGGATGCAGGCGGCCCTCGGCAACTCCATCATGGGCGAAGGCGACAGCCCCGACGTGCATTTTATGGATACCGTTAAAGGTTCCGACTGGGGCTGCGACCAGGAAGTGGCCCGCATTTTTGCAGACACTGCGCCCATAGCCATGCGCGAGATGGCCTATCTTGGCGTGCCCTGGAACCGCGTGGAACCTGGCGAACATACCTACTTTAAGGGAGGCAAGCCCTTTCAGGCAAAGGAAAAAGCCGAAAACGCTGGCCTCATTCACGCCCGCGCCTTTGGCGGAACAGCCAAATGGCGCACCTGCTATACAGCGGACGGCACAGGACATTCCGTGCTCTTCACCCTGGATAACCGCCTGCTGCAACTGGGTGTGGACGTGCACGACCGCATGCAGGCCGAAGCGCTCATTCATGACGGGCAGACCTGCCAGGGCTGCGTTGCACGCTGTTTGCGCACTGGCGAACTGGTGGCCTATCTGGCGCGCGCAACGCTTATTGCCACAGGCGGTTACGGGCGCATTTATCGCGCCACAACCAACGCCGTCATTTGTGATGGTGGAGGGCAGATAGCCGCTCTGGAAACCGGCCTGGTACCCATGGGCAACATGGAGGCCGTGCAGTTTCACCCCACGGGTACAGTGCCCACCGACATCCTTGTTACCGAAGGCTGCCGGGGTGACGGCGGAACCCTGCTTGACGTCAACGGCTATCGTTTCATGCCCGACTACGAACCGGAAAAAGCAGAGCTGGCCTCCCGCGATGTGGTTTCCCGGCGCATGACCGAGCACATGCGCAAGGGGTTTGGCGTAAAAAGCCCGTATGGCGACCACCTGTGGCTGGATATCCGCCATCTGGGTGAAAAGCACATCACCACTAATCTGCGTGAAGTATATGAAATAGCCACAAATTTTCTTGGCGTTGATCCCATTCACCAGCCCATTCCCGTGCGCCCGACCCAACACTACAGCATGGGCGGCGTACGCACCGACAAGGACGGTGCGGCCTACGGTCTGAAAGGCCTGTATGCCGCAGGCGAGGCCGCCTGCTGGGACATGCACGGTTTTAACCGCCTGGGGGGCAACTCCTTGTCCGAGACAATTGTCGCTGGCCGTGTAGTGGGTGCCAAAATTGTGGAATTTCTTCAGGGGCACGACTCTGTGTTTTCCACAGCCGCCATGCGTGATGCGGAAAACCTGGTCAAAAGCCGCATAGCGGCCTTGTGCCGTGGCGGAAGTGAAAACTGCTTTACGCTGCGCAACGCCATGCAGGACGTCATGATGGAGCATGTGGGCATTTTCCGTAACGGCCAGGACCTGGAAGAAGGCGTGGAAAAACTTCAGGATCTGCTTGAGCGCTGTAAAAATATCGGGCTCAGCGGCACATCCGGCAGCGCGTTCAGTCCTGAAATTTCCACTGCCCTGCGCATGCCCGGCATGATCAAGCTTGCACTGTGCACTGCCTATGGAGCGCTCATGCGCACCGAAAGCCGTGGAGCGCACACGCGTGAAGACTTCCCCGAGCGCAATGACCAGCAGTGGCTCAACCGCACTCTGGCGCACTGGAAAGAAGGTGATAGCTTGCCGACACTCAGCTACGAGCCGGCAACTCCGTGGTATGAAATTCCCCCGGGTGAACGAGGCTACGGCGGTGGCAAAATCATTGCCGCCGAGATTTCTCCCGGCATGATCAAGAAGCAAGGAGCATAGGCATGGCACGCACTCTTCATCTGGAGATATTCCGGCATAATCCCTCTGACCCGGAATCAAAACCGCGCATGCAGCACTTTGAGATGGAAGAAACCGCGAGCATGACGCTCTTTCTGGTGCTTTCGCAGATCCGCGAAACCATGGACGCTACGCTCCAGTTTGATTTCTGCTGCCGCGCGGGCATCTGCGGTTCATGCGCCATGGTCATTAATGGCCGCCCCGGTCTTGCCTGCCACACGCGCACTTCCGACCTGCCCGATCACATCAGCCTGCATCCTCTGCCGGTGTTCAAACTGCTGGGGGACCTTTCAGTGGACACGGGCACATGGTTCAGACAGGTAGGGCAGAAAATCGAGTCATGGGTTCATACCAGCAAACCCTTTGAACCCCATGCCCCGGAAGAGCGCATGACCAACACGCTTGCCAACGAAATCTTTGAACTTGACCGCTGCGTTGAATGCGGCTGCTGCGTGGCGGCGTGCGGCACGGCCCTTATGCGCAACGACTTCATCGGGGCTACAAGTATCAACCGTCTGGCGCGGTTTTATATAGACCCTCGTGATGAACGCACAAGCGATAGCTTTTATGAACTGATCGGAGACGATTCCGGCGTTTTTGGTTGCATGGGCCTGCTGGCCTGCGAAGATGTCTGCCCCAAGAGAATACCGCTTCAGGATCAGCTGGGCATCATGCGGCGCATGGCCACGCTGGAATCCGTACGCGGCATCTTGCCCAGCGCAATCCGCAAAAAGTTTCTAGGCTGCAAAGAAAGTTGCAGTTGCTGAAATTGTATTGGTTATGAAAACTGTTGAAATGCACCATTGGAGGCCAAGAACAAAACTATTGCCTGTTTTGTTGTAGCCCTTGCAGAAGGGGGCAAGCCATACTGCCCCCTTCTGCAAAATAGCTTTTTCCAGCGGCTATACGCGTGGTTCCACACTGCGCGCATGTAGCGATCTGTATTCTGTGCCATGCATATAACATAAAATATATGTTAATGAGTTGACGCTTTAGAAAAAACACGGCAGGAATAACCATGGTTACACTATTGGTACGCATGCTTCTGGCGCTCCTGCTTCTTTCTACTGCCGTTTCCTACTCCGCAGCAGTGGAATATAGTGAAAATGATACATCCGCAGAGCCCCCTGGGGTTCTGCGCTCCTTGCTTGTTGGCGGTGACCGTGACTACCCGCCTTATGAATTCCTCGACAAAAACGGCAAGCCTGCCGGATTCAATGTTGATCTGACCCGTGCTGTCGCAGAAACAATGGGTATGCAGGTTGAGTTCCGCCTTGGCGGCTGGTCTTCTGAACTGGCAGCTCTCAAACGGGGAGATCTGGACATGCTTCAGGGGATGACCTCTTCCGAAGATCGTTCCAGGTATTTGGATTTCGTACCGCATACCATTGTCAATCATGCCATTTTTGCACGCAGGGATACTCCTCCTGTTTCTTCACTTGATGAGCTTGAGGGAAAAAAAGTTATAGTCCATCGAGCTGGCTACATGAATGAAGTGCTGGCCTCCAAAGGGTTTGCGCAGGATCTGATTCTTACCGACACCCCTGCCGACGGGCTGCGCCTGTTGGCCTCAGGCCAGGGCGAATATGCCGTGGTGGCTGTTTTGCCAGGCAACTACATTATCCGGGAGAACAAACTGCACAATCTTTACGTTGTGGTCAGTTCTGTGGCCTCGGTGCGCTATGGGTACGCGGCGCTCAAGGGCAATGAAATGCTCATGTCCCGGCTGAGCGAAGGATTGGCCATCCTGCGGGAAACCGGGCGCTATCAGGCTATCCACGACAAATGGCTGGGCGTGCTGGAAACCGGGAAAGTTCGGTGGGAAACCGTGGCCCTGTACGCCGGGGCGATTATTGTGCCCCTGCTGATAGTGCTTGGTGGCGTAGTGCTGTGGACGCATATTCTGCGCAAGCAGGTGGCGCAACGCACCCGCTCGCTGAGCATGGCGCTTGATGAACTTTCGCGCAACCAGCGCCAGCTGGTGCAGGCCGATAAAATGGCGGCATTGGGCATACTTGTGTCTGGTGTTGCCCATGAGATTAACAATCCCAATGGCCTGATTCTTCTTAATATTCCAATTCTTCGCAGAGTGTTGGCCGATGTGACGCGCATGCTCGATGAACTGCGTGAGCGCGAAGGATCGTTTACACTGGGCGGCATTTCCTATGAACGCATGCGTAGCGAACTGCCCATGATGCTCGACGAAATGCAGGAAGGCGCGTTGCGGATAAAGCGTATTGTTAATGATCTTAAGGATTTTGCACGGCGTGAAGAGGGCGTGGGAAAGTCCCTCATCGACATAAACGATGCCTCGCGCAAGGCCGTGCGCCTTGTTGAATCCACCATCCGCAAGCACACCGACCATTTTTCCGCCAACTACGAGGACGATTTGCCCTTTGTGTGGGGCAGCTCCCAACGCATCGAACAGGTTGTGGTCAATCTGGTGCTCAATGCCTGTCAGGCTTTGCCGGACAAGTCTCGAGCGATTGTCATAACCACACATTACGACCCGGAAAAGGCAGTTGTTGATTTGTGTGTGCGGGATGAGGGGACGGGCATCAATCCCGAGCAGTTGCAGCATCTGACTGACCCCTTTTTTACCACCAAGCGTGAAACAGGGGGCACAGGGCTGGGGCTGTCCGTCTCCGCGGGCATTCTGAAAGAGCACGGTGGTACGCTGACTTTTGAATCATGCCCAGGGTGCTGGACAAAAGCCACACTGACAATCCCTGTGCCCAAGGAGAACTGCGACCAATGAACCCCGCCCTCAATCCAGATTTCGGTATTCTCATAGTGGATGACGAGCCCGCCTGGCTGCGGGCCCTTTCGCTCACGCTGGAGTCATCAGCAGGCATCACAAATGTCTTTTTGTGTGAGGACAGCCGCAAGGCTTTGCCGCTATTGAGCAAGGGCAATATAGGCCTTGTGATTCTTGACCTGACCATGCCCCATATTTCCGGCGAGGAGATTTTGGCCTCAATTGCCGAGCAGTTTCCTGAAACGGCCTGTATCATCATCAGCGGGGTCAGCCAGCTGGATACTGCCGTGCGCTGTATGAAGCTGGGCGCTTTTGACTATTACATCAAGACTGATGAGGAAGACCGCATTGTGGGCGGGGTGCAGCGCGCCATACGGATGCTGGAACTGCGCAGGGAAAATCTTGAAGTAAAAAACAGGCTTGTAGCGGGAGGGGCACAGCACCCTGAAGCCTTTGCTTCCATTATCACCCGTTCATGGACTATGCATGGCGTTTTTGCCTACATTGAGGCTGTTGCCAAAAGCCCCCAGCCTCTGCTTGTGACCGGTGAGTCCGGCGTAGGGAAGGAAAATCTGGTTGCGGCAGCCCATGCGATCAGTGGGCGTGACGGCCCATTGGTGGCTGTGAATGTTGCCGGGCTTGATGATGCCGTTTTTGCCGATACGCTTTTTGGACATGTGCGCGGCGCATACACCGGAGCTGCTACACCGCGTAAGGGCATGATAGAAGAGGCCGCCGGGGGGACGCTTTTTCTTGACGAAATCGGCGACCTTTCCCTGTCCTCGCAGGTCAAGCTTCTGCGGTTGCTTCAGGAAGGCGAATATTATCCCTTGGGCGCAGACCAGCCTAAACGTCTGCACGCCCGCATCATTGTGGCCACGCATCGTGATCTGGCTGTAGACGAGGCAGAAGGACGTTTTCGGCGTGATCTGTATTTTCGCCTGCGCACCCACCATGTGCATATCCCGCCACTGCGTGAACGCGCTGAAGACATCGGCCTTTTGATGCGGCATTTTCTTGCCGAAGCTGCCAGTACCATGGGCAAAACTGCGCCTGCCATTCCTTCTGGTCTGGAAGAATATCTGTCGGTTTATGCCTTCCCCGGAAACGTACGCGAGCTGCGGGCCATGATTTATGATGCTGTGAGCCTCAGTAACGGCCCTGAATTGTCTACTATGGGCATTCAGGCCATTGTGGGATGCAACGCTTCACACCTGACATCCCTTGAGGCCACAGGCAATCCCTTTGCTGTGTGCGAGCATTTGCCCAGCCTTGCCGAGGCGGACAAACTGCTGATTTCCGAGGCTATGCTCAGGGCAGGGGGAAATCAGACCATGGCCGCACGATTGTTGGGCATTTCTCAGCCTGCGCTTTCCAAAAGGCTCAAATCATCCCGGGAAGTTGCTGACCAGAACTGACAATTCGCAGTTTTTGGGGGCGTGGCGTATAACTTTTATAATGCTCCAATACCGTTTGTTATAAAAGACACAAGCAAGAAAGGCTGCGATTTCTCCCTTGATATTCCATCTCCGCCATAACTTTTGTTATGGCGGAGATTTTTTTATAGGGACGGAGTATTTGAAAAAATATTATACTTAAGGGTGTTATGAAAAAAATGAGAGATGGCATCAAACATGCTTTTCCACATTATAAACCCACTCTGCAAAGGGCGGTAATGCTGGGGCCTTTGCGTCATTCGCCGTACATGATTGGGTTGCTGCACAGTATGGATGAGCAGCAAAAACAACTGCTCGAAATAAAGAGCTTCGGCGAGTTCAGCAGGACACATGATTTCCCCAATGTGATTTTAAGTATGCCTGCAGCTACCTTTTGCTGATAACCTTTTGCAACCTTAACGGAGCGCGAAAACAGTATGCGAACCATACCAAGACAAACGATAGTGGATACAGTGGCTTCCATGTGTATGGCGGCTGGTCGCTATTTGCCAGATGACGTTCTGGAAGCACTGGCAACGGTCGAAAAGGGCGAATCACTGGAATCCGCCAGGGGAATTCTGGCGCAGTTGGTGGACAATGCGGCCCTTTCCTCCAAAACAGGTTTGCCCCTCTGCCAGGACTGCGGCCTTGGCGTGTTTTTTGTTGAAGCAGGGGAGGATGTGCGCGTGGAGGGCGGCACCCTGCGCGAAGCAATCAACGCGGGCATGGTGAAGGGCTACAAGGATGGCTTTTTGCGCAAATCCACGTGCGACCCCTTTACCCGTCAGAACGTGGGCGACAATTCTCCCGCTATTATCCATTTTGACATTGTTCCCGGTGACAAAATCAAGATTACCATGATGGCCAAGGGGGGCGGTTCCGAGAATATGTCGCGCGTCACCATGCTGGCTCCGGCGCAAGGGTGGAAAGGTATACGCGAATTTGTCATCCGGCGCGTTGCGGAATCTGGTTCCAACCCATGTCCGCCTATTCTGGTGGGCGTGGGCATTGGTGGAAACTTTGAGCTGGCCGCCATCAACGCCAAAAGAGCTCTCATGCGAGAAGTAGACGATGTTCACCCTGATCCCAAGGTCGCCGGAATGGAAGCCGATTTACTGCAATCCATAAACCGCCTGGGCATTGGCCCCATGGGGCTTGGCGGCGATACCACTTGCCTTGGGGTAAAAATATCTGTCGTTCCCTGTCATCTGGCCAGCCTGCCTCTTGCCGTAAACATTCAGTGCCACAGCTCTCGCCACAAGGAGGTTACGCTCTAATGTCTGAACATTATTTGACCACCCCGCTTCCTGATGAAGCTGTGGAGCAACTGCGTATTGGTGATACGGTGTATTTGACAGGTGTTATCTATACGGGACGCGATGCCGCGCACAAGCGTCTTGTGGATGCCTTGGACGCGGGGCAACCCTTGCCTTTTGATCCCAAGGGTGCAGTTATCTATTATGTTGGGCCGTCTCCGGCCATCCCCGGTTATGCCATCGGCGCAGCCGGGCCAACCACCAGCTACCGTATGGATTCCTATGCGCCGCGTCTGATGGAACAAGGCCTCAAGGGAATGATAGGCAAGGGTATGCGCTCGGTCGACGTGAAAAAGTCCATGGTCGAGCACAAGGCCGTGTATCTGGGTGCAACGGGCGGGGCTGGCGCGCTGTTGAGTGTGCGCATCAAGGAAGCCAGGGTTATCGCCTATGATGATCTGGGGCCTGAAGCCATCCGAGAACTTGTGGTGGAGAATTTCCCGGTCATTGTCATAAATGACTGTCGCGGCGGCGATCAGTACGCGGTTCCGAAACTGGAAGAGGCGCTGGGACAAGCGTAGAGGCGTTGCACCAAGGCTGCAATATCCCCGAATGTATATTTTGCGGCATCGGTGGGTCGGTCATCGATGCCGCTCCTGCTCCATCCAAAGCCCCATAGCAAACCTTGAACCACCCTGAAATGTCAGATGTCCAGCATGGTCTATAGGCATCACAAAAATTTGTATAATATTCGATAATTCCGTCGGTGTTTGGCAATTGCGCCCGCGGCACATGTTGGGCATGCAAAAAGGGGAAATGGATTCCTTTGCGCTGAGTAGCAAAAGCACGAGGTAGCGCTTTACGCCGGGCAGTGCGCCGCGAGCCGCCGCGTAGGCGGGAGGTGTCCGCGTGGCATAAAAACTACTCCACCTCAAAGTTACTGCCGCGTAGCTGGTTCAAAAACACGCGGGGCAAACTCCCGTTTTGCCTCCATGGGTTGGATCCCACGTAGGTGAGATTCATATGCCTTGCCCCCCCCATGAATTTGTTGAGCTATTTGTAAAAAGTCACATCCAAAATTCCCTCCTGACAGTGCAACTCGATATCTCCCCCCGCATCCTCAGCTTGCCGCAATATCCCCCTAATCTGCCAGATTAAACCTGCTTTATTTTTATACCACCGTCTCTGAGGTGTGAGCAGTGCCGGGCGCATCCGGCATTTGGCACAGGCTGTGCGTATGTGAACACTGTTGGCTGGAGATTGTTGCACCAAATAACTGATCATTTTTTTTATGAAATCGTAGAGGCTATTATGTGATGTTTTTTTGCAATGCGATGCCTGCTTTTTGTGTAATTTTGCACAAAGCTTGTGGGCATATTTATGCTAATACACTATAATAAAACAATAAGTATATTATGCGCCTGCGTTGTTTTTTTGCAACATTCTAATTGTGTTGTGTAAACTTGCAAAGAGAAACCATTACTAAAATATTATAATATCCTGTTTATAAATGGGATATTTGAGAAGCTAAGTTTGGATGTAGGCTAGAAAGAAAGTTGTACTTAGTATTTTGGGTCGGCTTAGTTATTTGTTAAAATAAGCACAATATTAAATTTTTATATAACATGCTAAAATTAATTATATTTTTTTATCATACCCTAATTTAAAACAAAAATTTCGCTTTTTTGTAAAAAAAATCACAAATGGCCTGTTTTTTGCTGTTTCAAAAGTACGGCCTGATTTTAGGTACTCCAATATACGTATTGCACTTTTTGCCACCGTTTTTACTGGAGATTCTATGCAGCTTGCAGGTTTGTTTGACCTTTCGGGCAAAACGGCACTTGTTACTGGTGGAAATTCGGGGTTGGGTCTGGCAATGGCCCGTGCCCTTGGGCTTGCTGGAGCAAAACTCATCCTTCTGGCAAGGCGGCCCGATGCCCTGCAAAGTGCTGCCGAGGATCTGCATTCAGAGGGTGTCCGCGTGCAGACTTATTCTGCCGATCTTTCTGATCCAGAACTCGCGCTTGAGTGCGGCAGGGCAATTGTAAGCCAGTTTGGCCCTGTTGATATTCTGGTCAATGCTGCTGGCATAAACCTTCGCCAACCTTTCGGTCAGGTAACGCCCGAATCGTGGAGCGCGCAGCTCAACCTTCATCTATCCGCACCATTTTTTCTTTCTCAGGTTCTGGCTCCCCAGATGTCCCTCCGGGGATGGGGCCGTATAATCAATGTCGCATCCCTTCAGTCCTTCCGCGCTTTTGCTGACAGTGCCCCCTACGGGGCTGGCAAAGGGGGTCTTATTCAGCTCACCCGCGCCATTGCCAGAGAATGGTCGCCCTACGGCATAACCTGCAATGCCATTGGCCCCGGTTTTTTCCCTACAGAACTGACGCGCCCGGTTTTTGACAATCCTGATCTGGCCGAAAAGAACGCCTCTCAGACATGCTTGGGGCGCAACGGCAGGCTCGAGGATATCTACGGCTGTACCGTGTTTCTGGCCAGCGATGCCTCCGAATACATAACCGGCCAGGTAATTATGGTTGATGGTGGTTTCAGCGCCCGTTGAGAGGGCTTGGTTGCAAATATGATTGGCCTTTTGTGTCTGAGAAAAAGGAGTTCGTAGATGAAAAATTTTTGTGCTGCCTTACTGTTGCTGGCAGGTCTGGCCGGAGGATTGTTGCCTGAGGCCGCTGTTGCCGAAGAAAAACCCGTGGTTCGTACCAGCGCCCAACCTTGCCTGCATGGTTTCCCCATGTGGTATGCCGAAAAACAGGGCTGGCTCAAGGACGCCCCCTTTACCGTAAAGTTTATGCTTTTTGCTTCTGGCGCACCTCAGACAGAAGCCTTGGCCGCTGACCAGTGGGATATCGGAACCATGGGCACAGTGCCCACCATGATGGCCAGCATGCGCTATGGCTACAAACTCATTGGCGTATCCAACGAAGAAGGCGCCACAAACGATTTGTGGGTGCGGCCCGATTCGCCCCTGCTCAAGCACAAGGCTGCGCTGCCCGGTTTCCCGGAAATCATAGGCTATACAGAAGACTGGAAGGGCAAGAAAATTCTGGCAACCACCGTTTCCACCGGCCACTACGCCCTGACCGCCACGCTTAAGGCCCTGGGCCTTAACGACAGCGACGTGGCCATCGTGCACATGGAACAGGGCCAGGCCATGACTGCCTTCAGTGCTGGTCAGGGCGATATCCTTCAGTTGTGGGCCCCGCTCAGCTATGTGGCAGAAGCCAAGGGCTGGACCAAGGTTTCATCGGGCATGGCGGCCAAGGTTCGCATTGCCGGTGGCATTGGCGCGCGTAAGGACTTTGCGGAAAAGCACCCGGATCTGGTGGTTGCCTGGCTTGGCATCTATATGCGTATCATTGAAGGCATGAAGGCCAATCCCGAACAGTATGTGAAGCCCTTGCTTGAATACTTTAACGGTTACTGCGGTCTTGAGCTCACCGAAGAACAGGTGCGTATGGAATTCAAGTACCGCCCGCTCTATAGCGTGAGCGAACAGGTCAACGCCCTTGAAGACCCGGCCAAGCTGGCCACATGGATGAGCGGCGTTGCCAACTTTATGTTCGACCAGGGCCGCATCACCAAGAAAGAATTTGACCGCTACGTCAAGGCCAACTTCTTCATTGATCCCAGTTTCATGAAAAAGCTTGCCGCAGAAACTTCCAAATAACATTGGGACATCTGCTGTATTGATAATCGCCTCATGCGCCTTTCCGGGGCTGCCAGACGCGAGTCTGCGGCCCCGGAAATCGAGGAGTAACAATGACATCTATCCGTGAACAGAAAAACGATGGAGGCCAAGAGTTGAGCCTGGAAATACAGAAGGCCAACTACTTTGCAACCGCGGCCAAAGAAAACTGGATATCAATGGTGAGCTTTGCGGTTTTTATTCTGGCGTGGGAACTAATCTGTCAGTATGAGATTATAGGTCCCTACCAACTTGTACCGCCATCAGAAGTCATCACCGTCTTTTTTGACAAATTCACCCAGGTTAATCCTGACGGAGGCCTGCTACAGCAGCACGCCGCAGCCAGTCTGCTGTTGGCGCTCACTGGTTTTGTGGTTGCCGTGCTTGTAGGGGTTCCGCTGGGGCTTTTTATGGGCTGGTACCCCAAGGTCAACATGCTTGTGCGACCAATATTTGATGCAATCAGGCCCATTCCGCCCATTGCCTGGATTCCCATTGCCATTCTGTGGCTGGGAATTGGCATGCCGGCAAAGGCTTTTATCATTTTTTTGGCGGCCTTTGTGCCCTGCGTAATCAATTCCTACACCGGGATACGTCTTACCAATCCCGTGCTTATCCGTGTGGCGGAAATTTATGGTGCTTCCAATTTTGAAACATTCCGCAAAATAGGCGTACCCTCGGCGATCCCCATGATTTTTACGGGCATGAAGCTATCCCTCAATGCGGCGTGGACAACGCTTGTGGCCGCAGAATTGTTGGCGGCTTCAGTCGGCTTGGGTTTCATGATTCAGCAGGGCAGACGCCTTGCCCGGCCCGACGTCATCATTGTCGGCATGCTGACCATCGGCCTTCTGGGTGCGCTGATGTCCTGGATCCTCACAAGGATAGAAGCACGCTTTGCCTCGTCAAGGAGGCTCTCATGAATGGTTTTATCAAAGCCAATTCCGCCTGGCTTGCGCCTATGGCATCCATCGGCGCTTTTGTGGTGCTGTGGGGGATTGTGTCACTCAAGGTCAATCCGGAGTTTTTGCCCTCGCCAGCCATGGTGTGGCATGAATTTATCCGGCTTTGTCATGTGCCTGTTGGCGGCACCAGCCTTGCCGGGCATGTGGGCTACAGCCTGCAACGGGTATTGATAGCCTTTGGCCTTGCAGTGCTCATGGGGTTGCCGCTGGGCCTGCTGATGGGGTGGAGCAGGGTTTGCGAAAAAATTGTGTCTCCCATTTTTGAGCTGCTGCGCCCCATCCCCCCCATTGCATGGATACCCATTGCCATTCTTTGGCTTGGCGTTGCGGAAGGTTCAAAGGTTTTCATCTGCTTTGTAGGCGCCTTTGTTATCATGATTCTCAACTCATATACCGGCATGCGCTATGTAGACCCACTGCTTATTGACGCGGCGCGCTCGTTTGGTGCCAGTCGGTCACAGCAGTTCTTCAACGTGGCTGTGCCTGCCTGCATGCCGTCCATATTTGCGGGTGTGCAAAATTCCCTGTCTATGGCCTGGATGTGCGTGCTCGCGGCAGAGATGGTTGGGGCGCGTGAGGGTGTCGGCTTTATCATCATTCAGGGTATGGATCTTAACAAGTCCTCCATGATTCTTGTGGGAATGATACTCATCGGTGTGGTGGGCTCTCTTCTTGCGGCGGCTTTGCGCTGGGTTGAACGTGTGCTCTGCCCCTGGAGGAGGGAAATGGTATGAATACTGATAAAAAGGTCAAAATTGCTTGCAATGAGGTTTCCAAGACCTTTTATGTGCCGGGTCAGAAACAGCTTTTGCATGTGCTGAACAAGGTTTCGTTAAAGGTATACGAAAACGAGTTTATGGTCATTCTTGGGCCGGGGCAAAGCGGCAAAACCGTGTTGCTCAACTGCGTAGCAGGTCTTCTGGAACCTACTGCGGGCTCAATCTGCATCAATGATGTGCCCATCTCAGGGCCTGGTACTGACCGGGGCATGGTATTTCAGCGTTACGCGCTCTTTCCGTGGAAAACAGTAGAACACAACGTGGCCTTTGGCCTTGCTGTACGCGGTGTTTCCTTAAAAGAACGGCTTAAAATTGCGCACAAGTATATCGAACTCGTGGGCCTTGCAGGTTTTGAAAAAGCCTACCCGGCGCAGCTTTCTGGCGGCATGAAGCAGCGTGTGGGTATTGCCCGTGCCTATGCCAATGACCCGGATATACTGCTTATGGACGAACCCTTTGGGGCGCTGGATGCCCAAACACGTTACGCAATGGAGCAGGAATTGCGCAGCATATGGGAAAAGGAAAAACGCACGGTCTGCTTTGTCACAAATAATATTGAAGAAGCCATCTACCTTGGCGACAGGGTTGTCGTCATGTCTGCTATGCCGGGCAAGGTAAAAACAGAGTACAACATAGATATTCCGTCACCCCGTGAGTACACGCATCCCTCGTTTCTCGCCCTGCGCAAACAGATTTCAGAAGACACCGATTTGGTGCTGTAGGAGATCAGTATGTTATTTGGAGACAAAGCCGCCTACGCCGCAAACCGGGAAGTAAAGGTTTCGGTGTCCAATCTGACCAAGCAATATGACGACCTGCTGGTGCTCAATGATATCAACTTTGATATCTATAAGGGTGAAATGCTGTGCATTGTGGGGCCGACAGGTTGCGGCAAGACAACGTTTCTGAATTGTCTTTCACGTTTTATTCCCATAACGCACGGTTCCATAAACGTCTACGGGGAATCCGCTGACCCCAGGAAACACAATATTGCCTTTGTTTTTCAGGAAGTGTCTGCCATTCCCTGGCTTACGGTAGAAGACAACATTCGCTTTGGGCTGCGCATCAAGCGGTTGCCTGAAGATGAAATTGAAAAACGCGTTGAGCGCATGCTTGATGTGGTTGGGCTCATGAAATACCGCACCTACTTTCCCCAGCAGCTTTCGGCCAGCATGGAGCAGCGGGTGGTCATAGCCAGAAACTTCGCCATCAATCCAGACCTGCTGCTTATGGACGAACCCTATGGGCAGCTTGACGTAAAACTGCGCTATTACCTTGAAGACGAGCTTATGCGCATCTGGAAGGAACTTGGAAGCACCGTTGCTTTTATTACCCACAACATTGAAGAAGCCGTGTACCTCGCGGAGCGTATCCTGATCCTTTCTCCAAAGCCCTCCACCATCAAGGAAGAGGTTATTGTGGATCTGCCCCGCCCACGCCAGTTTGATGATCCAAAGTTTGTTGCCATCCGCGACTATGTAACAGAAAGAATCAAATGGTGGTGACCCCCACTGGACACTCTTGTGCCCGGCTACTTGTGGCAGGCCGAAACATGGGCATGACGGGCAGTTGAACTCTCAAAACGTGCAGCATACTGGGGAGCGCACATGCAAAAACCAACAGTGCTTGCCGAGTATATGGAACAACTGTGCGATACGTTTCGAGACGCCATATGCGTTACCGATCACGAAGGGCAGGTGGTTCTGGTTAATGCCCGCCATTCAGAACTAACTGGAATTCCAAAGGAAATGATGATCGGTAAACATATTCAGGACATGGTGCAAAACGGTGTCTTTGATGTGGTGCTCAACCCGCGCATTGTGGAGTCTGGCAGGCCGTTTTCAAGTGTGCAAAACCTTTATAATGGGCGCACTCTGCTGCTGGACGGCCACCCAGTCAAAGATGAAAAAGGCAACGTCATCTACGTTGTTACTGTTATACGCGATGTTACGGCTCTGGCTGAAATGCGAGAGGAAATAGCATCGCAAAAGGAACTGCTGGAAACGTTTCAATCCATGAGCCATGAGGGAATCTCCGGCAGTCAGTATCCACGTGTTGTAAAAAGTCCTGTCATGCAGCGTTTGTATGCCGATGTGGCTGGCATTGCGGCAACTGATGCAACGGTTCTGCTTCAGGGCGAAACTGGCGTTGGCAAAGACATGGTGGCCCGGCATATCCACCAGCAAAGTCAGAGGGCCGATGCGTCGTTTATCAAGGTTGATTGCGGCAGTATCCCAGAAAATCTTATAGAATCAGAGCTGGTTGGTTATATGCCTGGCAGTTTTTCCGGCGCGAGCCGTAGCGGTAAGGCCGGGCTGGTGGAGGTGGCCTCTGGGGGCACGCTGTTTTTGGATGAAGTGGGGGAGCTGCCCCTGCCCATGCAGTCCCGCCTGCTGCGTCTGATTCAGGACAAGGAAATTCAGCGGGTCGGTGCTACGGCCTCCAAAGCTGTAGACGTGCGCATTGTGGCAGCCTCAAACAAGGATCTGGAGCGCGAGGTTGACCGGGGCCTGTTTCGGGCCGACTTGTACTACAGGCTCAAGGTTGCGGTCATTACCGTGCCGCCGCTAAGGGAGCGCAAGGCCGAAATTCTGCCCTTGGCACAGGGGTTTCTGGCCTACTATTCCAGAAAGTACCGCAAAAATGCGTGGTTTTCAGAGTCAGCAGAAAAGATACTCCAAGAGCACCACTGGCCCGGTAATGTGCGTGAGCTTGAAAATCTTGTGCAGGGGCTGGTTGTGATCTGCAAAAGGGGTGTCATTGACGCTGCTGACCTTGCTGGAATCAGCCCGGAACCTGACCAGATGGCAACAGGTGAAAACATCTGGTATCCCAAAATGGAAGGCCGATCACTCAAAAGCATTATGCGCGATGTGGAAAATGCTGTCATTGAACAGGGATTGAAACGTTATGGATCCCTACGTGAGCTTTCTCGCCATTTGCAATTGGACCGCAGCACTCTTTTCAGGAAGGTCAAGGGCATGGAAGCTGCCAGGCAGGATGACGGATTATCGCGAAAAAATTGCCATAATGGTGGCGAGCATTGATCTACAGAAGTATGAACATCCCCACCACCATGATCGTGAATGCCTTTTAGATACGGTATACAAGGAGCGACGCATAGTACTGCATGCAATATTGAGCAGTAAAATGAAATTATGTTTCCGTGGTGCGTATTAAATTATTAACTTCTGGATATGATCTATGCATTTTTCAGATTAGGGAGTCTTGTTTTGCGTAGAGACAAGGCGGCTTTTCTGGCAGGGATGCATTTTCAGATGGTAGTAATAACCGGCACGTAGGAGGTTTTTCGGCGAACAGGTTATACATCTACAGCATTGCATGCTCTGCCGTAGCGACAATATCGTTTCGCATGCCTGCGAAAGAGCTGCAAAACAAGCGCTGCAGCCGATGACTCTTGTAATGACATTTTGGTATTTTGTGTGTTTTTATGTGTAGTTAATAAAGTGTCCCTGTCTATGAGCCAATTATCCCCCCACCCCCAAAAAAAGTGATGGGGTATGTCAAAAGGCGTACCTGACATGGTTGGATGCTTACAAAGCAGAAAGCCCGCCAAGCTGTTAGCTTAGCGGGCTTCTTTGAACTCTCTTGGAGTTCAAGAAGGAGCAGGAGGAGATGATATATGCCATTTGATATATGGATTTTCAGTGAACTTAACTCATAGCAATTTATTTTTTGTCTGCGAAGGCTTGTGACACCTCTTGTGACCCCCACGGTATCTGCCCCTATGTGAAAATACTGTGGTACTCGCGTTGAACTGTCACAAGAAAAAATTTGCTTTAGTGCAAACTATTCTCCAATTTCAACAGATGGTTCAGAAACGCAGACTCTGTTTCTTCCACAGTTTTTTGCCTTATACAAGGCGTTATCAGCCTGCTTAATAGCCCATTGTTGCAGGGTGTTGCTGTTTTGATCTGCTGCGTTTTTTGCCAGCAGGCCTGCAACGCCCATGCTCACAGTCAACGGAATTTTCCTGCCATCTTGTAGCTGGCAGGGTGTATTTTCCACTGCTAAACGAATTCTCTCCGCCGCCGCAAGCCCCTGATCGAAATCTGCATCAGAAAAGAAAAAGATAAACTCCTCACCGCCATAACGCCCCATGATGTCAGCCCGGCGCAGGCTTTTCTGTGCATGTTCCACAATGTGCTTCAATGCCCAATCGCCTTCAACATGACCGTATGTATCATTAAATTTTTTGAAGTGATCTACATCAAGGAGGCAGTAGCAGCAGTTTTTTCGCATTGCAAAGCACCGTTCCATTTGCTCCATTGCAGAGAAGAAGAAAAACCTGCGATTAAACACTCCAGTCAGCGGATCATGCTGCGCCATATATTTAAATTTGGCTTCACTTTGTTCCAGCTGCCTCATGGCCTCATTGCGTTGCCTGGCTTCTTCCTGAAGGGAGGCTTCTTTTTGCTGCAACGCTTCTATCGTGCTGGCAAGCTGCACTACCATACTGTTGAATGAGGACGAAAAGTCTCCCATAAAGTCCATGCGCTGCGAATAGTCTCCATTTTCGACCTGCTGCACTTTCCATGTCATATGCCGCAGGTTTGCTTGCAAGGCCTTGCATGAGCCTGCGACAACTCCGCTCATTGTGATCTGGGGGGAAAGGTCGCCGGAGGCAAACGATGTAATAATGTCGCGCAACAATATAATTTTTTCATGCAGTCGAACAAAGTCTTCATTCTTTGTAAATGCAGAAGGAATGTCCGGCGGGGTTGCAGCATCAAGCAATTTCTCAACATGGTGCAGAACGTTATGCACCATGTTTTTCTGTTTGTCGCAATCAACAAAGAGATCCATTTTCATTAATCACCGTGCGCTTGATCTATAGCATTGGCGTTGAAACGGCAGGTGCGGGCGCCCGTGCACCAACAGTCAATCTCACGGACCTTGAATTTTGTCCCCGTGTAGGATTCGAGGATGCCCTGGATAAAACCTTCATCATAAACGCAAATTTGGTCGTTGCTGTCAGGCAGGCCAGAGCAGTCAAGGTCTTCTTCAACATTCAGGGTGAAGCTTAGCGTGTCGAGATCAATGCTCTCTACGCGAAAGATGCCTATTCCCAGTTCCATGAACTTGTCTTCTATGATTTTCACCAAACCGGAAATGTCACTAACTTCAGTAATGTATTTTTTATAAAATTCTTTGCCTGCAAGTGCACCGGCTCTACGGAAAATTTCGTCCGTTTTTGCATGTCCAAAGTCATCTTCAAGAATATCTCTCAAAGTATATTGCAGAAGTCTGTACACTTCAATGCGGGTATATGCACCAAGGCTTGGACGTGCAACTGCCATGTTATCCCCAATGGTGCTCCATGAAAAAATATACTTCCGTTCCGTACTCATGAGTTTCTCTCGTTTTGCTGTAATTTTATTCAACTTTTGGAATTACATGCAGGATAATCGTGTCATTTAAAGTTGAAAATTATCCATTAATACATGTATCGTGCTGTAATCTTTTGTGGGTAACGACCCATGATGTTCCGGTTAAAATTTTAATGATTTTTTGCATGATATGAGAAATGCGGCAGTGGTCAATGTAAAATCGTGTGAAATCTTAAAATTCAATTTTTACAATTCAATATATTATCTTGCTGTAAAATTGCTACTGGCTGGTATTCATAGTTTGTGCGTAAAAATGTGAATGCATATTTTTTTATAATGATAGAAGTAAGCTGTGTGCTGGATGCTATAGATGACGCCTCTTTATTCTGTATATTTAAAAAGCGTATGCTGGTTTGCAAATCTCTCCATCCGCACCAAGCTGGTTATTTCGCTTATTCCCACCGGCTTAGCGCTGATAACTATTTTTGCGCTTGCAGCTAGGGGAAGTGAGAGCGTCGATTCTTTATATGCAGATATTTTAGATAAAAAAATTAAAGCTGTTATTGCAGTGATAAACTCAAATAAAGAAAATTTTTCTGCATATCAGCAAGTGTATGATCTTGCTCTTCAGGATTTTGAAGAAAAGCATGTGTGGGTTAGAGCGGATCTTGAAAAAAATATTAATGCCTACTTTTCGCTTATTGGGGTAGCCAAAAATAAATCACCAGAGCATGCCAAGAGTCTTGATGCGCTGAAGCGACAATTTGAAGAACTGATAGTTGAGCTTGATAAAGTCCGAGAGGTGGCGAAGGTCCATACTCGAACGTATGTCCTTGATTATATGCATGATAACGTTTTGCCGCTGCTGAACACGCTCCGGCACGAAACCTCTTGCCTTGCAGAATCAATGCGCAATGGATTGATACGGGAGCGGAACAACGTCATGGCAAACACCCGGAAAGCCATTTCCATGTTTGCGCTGGTAGTCGCAATAGCTGTGGTCATGTCGCTGTGTATTGTGTTGGCAATATTCAAAGTCAGCGTGGTTCAACCATTGCGCGGTTTAAGCAGGGCAATTGAAGACGTAACTTGTGGGCGGTATGAACAGGAAATACCCTATAAAAGTTGGAATAATGAGATAGGGCAGCTTGCCAATAATCTGGACAAGCTGAGGATCTGTGCGGCTGAGCACAGCAAGTTTTTGCGTGTCAAAACTGAAGTTGGGAATATTGCCGAAGGCCTACTGGCTGCAACAACCTTCTCGGAATTTTCTTTTGCCTTGCTTTCTAGGTTGCGTGGGCGGTGCGGCATTACGCACTGCGACCTTTATTTTGCAGATAAATCACAGGAAAAATTTGCAAATATAAATGGTGTTGCATTTTGCGATTGGAATTATTCAGATTCCTATCCATCGAATTTCTCCGATGCAAAATTTATTTTCAGCGATGATGAAGAGGATATGCAGATTGCCGCACCCATGGGAAAGCGCAACGTGGTTGGCGGCAGGTGGTTTTTATTGCCAGTAATCAGGCAAGATAAAAAACTTGCTGTACTTGAACTTGTTCTGTCAAAGCCGCAAGGCGAACCTGTCGCTTTTTTTATGGAAGAGTTGCTCCCGGTTGTGGGGCAAAATCTGGAGATTTTATCCAGCAGTCTTCAGGTAAAAGAACTGCTTGATAAGACGTGTGCCCAGGCAAATTCCCTGGTTGTGTCCCAGGCGCAACTTATGGCGCACAAAAACGACATTCTGGCAGCTCTAAAGAGTGTAAAGCGGTCTCAAACTCAATTGGTAGATATGGCTGAATCCCTTTCTGTAGGGGTTTTTCAGCTATGCTTTTTTGAGGATGGGAGCCGGTTGTTTACGTTTACCAGCCAGCGGATGAGTGAACTGCTTGGAATTAGTGTCAATGATATAATTGATAGCCCTGACTCTTTGTGGCGCAATATCGATCCGCAAGATGCGGCAAGGGCAAGGGGTGGTGTCAATAAAGTGCTGGCACGCATGTTTGGCGGTCAGGATCATGAACAGACAGAGGTGCAATTGCGTGTTATTTCCGGAGAATGCGATTGCTACCTGAATCTTAGCTGCCACTATAAGCGATTGCCTGATGGGATTGTTCAACTTACGGGATACATTGAGGACGTTTCAGAAAAACGTCGTGCAGCACTTGCTCTTGCCGAACAAGAGCGCCGGTTGCGCGACATTATGGATAATTTGCCCTGTCTGGTAACCCTCAAAGATGCCGAGGGGCGTTACCTCATGGGCAATCGTTTTTTTGAAAACGTGTACGCCCTAAAAACAGAAAATATCCTGGGTAAGACGCAGGCGGAAGTGTTTCCCGACGAGATCGTCAGTAAAAGTATGGAGAAGGATCTCCAGGAGGGAGAATCCGGGACGGCTCAGACTTTTGATAGTACTCATATTTTTGCCGATGGCACCGAGCACCTGCTGCGGACAACGGAAATTCCATTGATGGATGGCCGCAATCGCATAACTGGAGTTGTTTCTTTATCCTTGGATATCACGGAGCAACATGCTGCGGCCCGTTATCTTGAGCATGCAAAATTTGTTGCAGAGGAAGCAAACAAGGCAAAAAGTGAATTCCTGGCTAGAATGAGTCATGAAATAAGAACACCCATACATGCCATTTTGGGTCTCGCCTACCTCACCCTGCATTCTGAACTCACAGACAAACAGCGAGAACACGTCAAGAATATCCAGATTTCTGGTAATATCCTTTTGCGCATCATTGATGATATCCTGGACTTTTCAAAAATTGAAGCCGGGAAGATGGTTATTGATGAAGTCAGTTTTAACCTGACTGAGCTTATCGACAGAATATACAGTGTTATTTCTGTTAAAGCAGATGAGCGCGATCTTGAAATCATTTTCGACATAGATGCAACAATTCCTCATAACTTGCTGGGAGACCCCCTGCGTCTTTCACAAGTCCTTATAAATTATGCTTCCAATGCCATAAAATTTACGGAAAAGGGGCACATCCTTCTTTCTGTGAAGGCGGTTGAGCGTTGCATTGACCGCATGCTGCTTCATTTTGCAGTGACAGATACCGGTATTGGCCTGGATGAGTCGCAGAGCGGTGATTTGTTCAATGCTTTTACGCAAGCTGACGGTTCAATTTCGCGCAATTATGGCGGAACTGGGCTCGGCCTGGCGATTTGCAAGCGCTTGGCTGAACTGATGGGCGGCGAAGTTGGCGTTAACAGTGTGCCGGGCCAAGGCAGTTCCTTCTGGTTCACCGCGTGGGTTGGATTGGGTGAACAGGAGGCGTGTCTCATTGATGATGCCCTGATGCAGGAATTGCAGAGTTTACGTTGCCTTGTTGTGTCCGGAAACAGCGAGGCAAAGCGCACACTGACCTCAACTCTGGAATCTTTTTTCTGCCGAGTCGTTACGGTAACCAATGGCGCCGAAGCCCTGGACGCTCTGGGTAATGCTGGCAGCGAAGATCCTTTTTCCTTTATTCTGTTGGATTCAAAAAGGTCAGACAAGGAATGTGTCGCCGTCGCCCAACGGATCAGGCAGGAAGTCCCACGTGATCTTTTCATCGCTCTTTTGGTCACAGGCCCCAGCAGCGAGGCAATTGCCCTGGAGGGTAAAAATGTTGGGGTAAACACGGTTCTTGCCAAGCCGGTGAACTCGTCAACTCTGTTTGACACCGTGATGGAGGCGTTGGGCAAGAGGGTCGCCAGTAAAGGGGGCGATGCGGGCAGCCGCGGAAAAAGGCTGAAGAGACCGACTAAAATTTATGACGCCAGAATCCTTTTAGTTGAAGATAACGTGATCAATCAAAAGGTTGCGATGGAGATCCTGGGGCAGGCCGGGCTTATTGTCCAGGTTGCCAACAACGGGTTTGAAGCTATTGAGGCAGTGAAGAATAGCGATTTTGATGCTGTGCTTATGGATATTCAGATGTCCGGACTTGATGGTTTAAGTACGGCCAGGCGAATACGCGAACTGGAAAAACCAGGAGTTGCAGAGCTTCCCATTATTGCCATGACCGCCAACGCAATGGCTGGCGACAGAGAAAGAAGCCTCAATGCCGGGATGAACGATCATCTGAGCAAGCCGATCAGGCCAGACAAGCTGTTGGCTACCCTTGTGCGCTGGATAAAACAGGGCAAGGGCAAAACCTTTCCGCAGCCAGGGGGGCCTGGTGAAATCTCTGGCTCTCCTTTGCCTGTCGTGGCCTTACCCGGTCTTTCTGTCACGCAAGGTGTGTTGCGCATGGGCGGCAACCTTGTGCTCTACAAGGAACTGTTAGCAAAATTTGCCGTGGACTACGCCGATACCGCTGCGCTTGTGCGCGCCGCGCGTGATCAAGGAAGCATGCCCGAGGTGGCCGCAATCGCACATTCTCTTAAAGGCGTTGCGGGCAATATCGGGGCAAGGGATCTTAGCGTTGCCGCTGGAAAGCTTGAAATGAGCATCAAGAAAGAAACCGCCACAGAAGATTTGTTTGAACAGTTTTTTTGCTCTCTGGAGAAAGTGCTGACTTCGATCAGACTTTTTGAAGATGCTGACAGCCATTCAGACAATATAAGTCATGTCTTGGATTCTTCTTCCCTGAGCAGTCTGCTTGCCGAGATCGGCAGATTGCTTGAATGCGACGTTGCCCAGGCCATAGGCAAGGTCAAGGAGCTAGATGAAGTGGAAATGCCCTCCGTATTGGAGGATGACCTTGCCCGCCTCCAGAAGGCTATGGGTAATTGTGACATTGAAGAGGCATCACGAGCTATTGAAAGCCTGCTTGTGGCGCTGAAGGTGAGATAGAAGGAGGCATGTCTTGAATATTGAACGTCCCAAAGTGCTCGTTGTTGATGACGATGTCAGCAACCTCTACGTAATTATGGAAGCACTGAAAGATCAATATGTAGTGGTGACAGCCACCAATGGAACGCGGGCTCTTAACATGGCTGTCGCAGCTCCTTTTCCTGATATTATTCTGTTGGACGTCATGATGCCCGACATCAGTGGCTACGAAGTATGCTCCAAACTCAAAGGCAATGCTGCTACCCGAGGTATTCCTGTTGTTTTTGTTACCGCCCTTGGTGAAATCGGCGATGAAACAAAAGGTCTTGAACTTGGCGCTGTGGACTATATCACCAAGCCCGTCAACCCCTCACTGGTCAAGGCGCGGGTGCGCAATCAGCTGGAATTGAAACGTCACCGCGATCTGTTGGAGGCAATGGTGCGGGAGCGTACCAGGGAGCTTGTGCTTACCCAACAGGCAACAATTGAAATGCTGGCAGATCTAGCAGAAACGCGTGATCCAGAAACTGGCTGCCACATCAAGCGTACTCAGGAGTACGTATGTGCTCTGGCGCATGCGGCAAGACAACTCCCTGATCTTGAACTGTTTCTGGATGATGAAGACATTGATATGTTGTATCACTCAGCAGTATTGCATGATATAGGTAAAGTTGGTGTTCCTGACGCAATATTGAATAAAGAAGGAAAGCTTAGCAAAGAAGAGTTTTCCAAGATGAAGGAACACTGCATTATAGGATATAAGGCAATGTTGGGAGCGCAGAGAAAGCTTGGAGAAAATTCTTTTCTGCGTCTTGCTGGAGAAATTGCACTGACACATCATGAAAGGTGGGATGGAACAGGCTATCCGAGTGGCCTGCATGGTGCACAGATACCCGTTTCAGGGCGTCTTGTAGCTATTGCAGATGTTTATGACGCGCTGGTTTGTCAACGCATATATAAACCGCCATTTACCCATGAAGAAGCGGTTAGCATTATTGTTGGTGAAAGCGGAAAGCAGTTTGATCCAAGATTTGTGAAAGCATTTCTGGCGATTGAATCGCAAATAGAAAAAATTTCTATAGAATATGCAGATTATAAAAATTGATATAATTTTTTAAAACTTAATTATACAGTATATTGCTGTGTAATTGAGTTGATATTTTATATCGATTGTCTGCAAAAGATATTGTTGAAACACAATAATCTTACCAATACTTACAAAATCTGTATGATTGGAGGTAATATGAAGCTTAGTGTCAAGCTTACACTCATGTCTGGATTCCTTTTGCTGCTTGCAACATTAGTTGGGGTTTTCAGCCTGATTGAGATGGCAAACATCAACAAGGGGTCAACTGATATAAGTGAAAACTGGTTGCGCTCCACACGCAGCGTGATGAATTCAACTCTGTTGACGTCAGAATACAGGCTTGCAGAGGCCTTGTTCGTATATGCCAAGACAGAGGAAGAGAACTCTGTTTATAAAAATCGAATGGAAAATGCTTTAGCCGCACTTGATAAATCAAAGGCTGGTTATGTTAAGCTGATATCTTCGCCAAAAGAAGAGCAGGCCTTTGACACATTTTCGAAGCAATGGGCACAATACATTCAGGTAAGCGCTCAAATAATCCAGCTTTCAAATGACAATAAACTGGAAGCTGCGATCGATATGTTCAGGACAAAATCCAGAATGCTTTTTGAGCAGAGCAATGCATCTCTTATGGAACTTGTAAATATTAATACTGCAGGAGCCGACGCAGCCAGCAAAGCTTGTGACGAACTTTATGAAAGGGCCAGACTTCTGGTCAGCTCATTGCTTGTAGCGGCATTGTTGATTGGTATTGGTGCTGTTGTGTTTATCGTTCGCGGCACCCACAAGCAGCTTGGCAAGGATCCCAGTGAACTGAACGCCATTGCGCACCGAGTTGTTGAAGGCGATTATAATGTTGATGACGGCTGCCCAAAGCTCGGCGTGTACGATTCCATTATTGCCATGGTGAACGCTCTGAAGGTGAATATTGAGCACGCTCAGGAAGAATCGGTAAGGGCGCGTGAGGCGGCGGAAAGCGCCCGTATTGCTCAGGGCGAAGCCGTGGAGGCCCAACACCGTGCAGAGACCGCGCGTAAGGAAGGCCTGCTTGACGCGGCGAACCAGCTGGAAAACGTGGTGCACGTCATTGCTTCTGCCTCAGAGCAGCTTTCTGCGCAAATTGAAGAATCTTCCCGGGGTGCAGAACAGCAGGCAGAGCGTATAGCAGACACGGCAACCGCTGTGGGCGAGATGAATTCTGCAGTGCTTGAGGTGGCGAGGAATGCTTCCTATGGCGCGCAATTGTCTGCAGAAATGCAGGAAAAAGCCCGTTCCGGAGATAATGTGACATCGCAATGCCAGAGTGCGATTGCTGATGTGCAAAACGATGCTGCTGCTCTCAAGGTCAGTATGGATGTGCTTTCCGGGCATGCCCAGGCCATCAACGAGATTATGACCGTTATTTCGGACATTGCTGATCAAACCAATTTGCTGGCACTCAATGCCGCCATTGAGGCGGCGCGCGCAGGCGATGCTGGTCGCGGATTTGCCGTGGTGGCTGACGAGGTGCGCAAACTTGCCGAGAAAACCATGGCTTCGACACTCGATGTGGGTAAAGCCATTCATGCCATCCAGGAAAGTTCGCAGGATGGCGTGCACCGCATGGATGCTGCAGTTAATAAGGTTAATCTTGCAACAGAGCTATCGTTAAAAAGCGGGGAAGCTCTGAAGGTGATTCTCGGGCTCGCAGAACAGACCGCCGATCAGGTGCAGGGTATTGCCACGGCAAGCGAAGAGCAATCTGCTTCAGCCGAGGAAATTGCCCAGTCGGTCGATCATGTCAACTCCATTTCTCGCGAAACCGCCTTGGCCATGAGCGAGGCGAGCAAGGCTGTTTCCGACCTGGCAGCACAGGCTCAACGGCTGGCCGCCATTATTACCGACCTTAAAAATGCCTAACTGTTCGATCTTGTCAGATTTGCCCATGGCACATTGACCTTGCCCCGGTAAATAAGGCTTCGTCTCTCTTTCACGCGCCTTCTGGCAATTTCTGTCAAAGCCATGTGCAGGCATATGGCGGCGGCTTAACCTCTACGGTGGCCGCCGCTTTTCTGTCTGTTCCTGCTGCAGGGCGAGGTGAGGAAGGCTGAATAGTCTGCTGACAATATTTGTAATTCTGCCAGTGTACGGCTGGTTCCCTGCAAAGAGTAATGACTGTATTTTTGTTTTGTCTGCCTCTGTTGAGAGGTGGCTGCTGGAAATTTTTTTTCAACTTTTTTCACAGTGCTTCAACTGCCTGATATTTTTAGTTCTTGTAAAAAATGTTTCTTATGATTCATGTTGATTATACAATCAATATTTTTTGTGACTTGATTATATAGGGGCAACATAACTGTCTGATCTGAGAGGAATTAGCTATACAGATTTTTTTATCGGTTATTATAATTTTACCCGATATAATGCGGTATAGCTGATGTGGCTCCCAGAGGTTAGCTGATCTTGACCTTATTGATAATGATAGCTAACTATTAATTGGCAGCGTTGCTGAATCAGGTGGCAATGTTCGCAATTCACCTGATTTTCAGCGGAAGCCTTGAGGTTTCCCTTGCCCTTCCATCTTTGTCCGGTGTGTGCAGCGATGCCGCCGCGACAAACTCAGGATTCCTTGTTCCCAACACGCGGGAACAAGCACCCCTGAACGCTGGTACATTCTCCAGCCTTTTCTCAAAAGATAATACGCGATGCAGTCAATGTGCTTTTCACATGCTGTATCTATCTAAAATATTTTGCTTTCAAAAAGGGGATTAACCATGTCCACCATTACTCTCACCACCCCTGGCCCCAGTCAGCGTATCTCTATTCCTGCAGAACCACAGGCCACAATACATCTGGATTTTCAGACCGATCAGGCAACCCTTGAGCGCAGTGGCGATAACCTTGTTTTCAGCTTTGCCGACGGCGGCAGTATCGCTATTGAAGGCTTCTACGCCCAGTACGACAAGACCAACCTGCCGGAGTTTGCTGTCGATGGAAAGATTTTGCCTGGCTCGGAATTCTTCAGTGTTTTCGGGCCGGACCTTGCTCCGGCCGCAGGGCCTGCCGCGCAAACTGCGGAAAGAGGGGCAAGATACAACGAACATTCGGATTCATCCCTCGCGTCTGGTCTGGGGCATCTCGATAGCGCTGAAACTCCGACGCTGAACGTTTCGGCGCCGGCAGAGCTGGCAACTCTGGATCCTACCCTTGCCGTTGCCGGCGGGGCAGAATTGGGCGGCGCTGCTGGCGTTGGTTCTGACAATCCCGGCAGCCAAGGCCCCTCAATTCCCCCCGGCCCCGAAGGCCCCACCTTTCCTTCTGGCCCCTTTGTGCGTGCCGTATTGTACGGCAACGGTCAGAGCGGCGAGTATGTGAGCACCAACGTGTTTTTTGCCGAGAATAACGGCACGCCTTCCGCTGTTTCCGCCAGCGATCTGGATTTTACCGGTGCAGCCCCCTGGGCGCGTTTCAGCGTGACTGCAACCTTGCCAGATGGCTGGCAGGATGCCTGGGTGGACGTGGCTTTTGACTACAGCACCGGGCGGCTTGAATTCCGTCTGACGCCCGAGGGCATTGCTGAAATGCAGCGTCTGGGCGTGAACGGCAAGCCGCTTGTGGATTTTATCCAGATATCGGTACTCGACCGGGGCACGGGCAATACGTTTGACTACAATGTAGAGCTGATAGCCACCAAGGATCAGACCTTCGATTCTGCCGCCCACGACAGCGAATATGGCGGCAACATTGCAGGCGATAATATTGGCGAGTTTCATCAGGGGCAAAATGGGGGCGGTGCCTATTCGATAATTTCATCAGCCAAGGACGATGAAATCGTCCTGAACGATACAGTGCTTGGCGGCAGCTCAATCCACGCCAGCGGCTCCGCCGATCCTTCTCTGATGGCTGACGACTACAATACCATCAATCTCAACGCCGGTGTCGTGAATACGGTGTCAGGCTCCACCACGCAGGTTACCTCTACGGATGGCATCCTCAAGGTGCAGGGCGGCGTATCCGTGCAGGGCGACAACGCTGAGAACTTCATCAGCATGGGCAAGGGGCAGGTTCATATCCACAACGCTTCTGGCCATGGCATAGACGCCGTCGGCGGCGAAAACACCATCCTGGGCCGTGAACTGCTTGTTGATGCCAGCGGCACGGGCATTCGTGCAACCGATGGCGGCTCCAACACCGTTGCGGTCAAGGGTGGGGATGTGCGCGTTGATGCGGACGGTACCGCGCTTTATGCCGAAAACGACAGCAGCAATACCGTTTCGGCAACGGGTGGAAACGTCAATATCACTTCCGGGGAAGAAGGCATCCGTTCGAATGCAAACAGCACCAGCACGGTTTCGACGACTGACGGTGATATTAACATCAAGTCGGCCTGGGCAGGGATTGCCGCATATGATAACGGCACCAATAACATCTCCGCCACAAACGGGTCAGTAAATATTGATACTGATACATGGGGCATTACTACCAGCACCGCCAGCGCCGCCAATGTTGACGTTACAAACGGGAGCCTGAATATCAACGCGCTTGGTCGCGGCATCCATTCATACGAAAACGGGGTAAACACCGTTTCTGTGACAAACGGCGATGTCAATGTGAATTCAGGATGGGGATGGGATGGAATCATTGCTCATTTCGGCGGCACCAACAAAGTAGCCGTTGATAATGGCTCTGTTGTCATAAACTCTGGCGGAACTGGAATGACCGCCTTCTATGACAGCAAGAACGATCTTGCCATAAACAATGGCTCGCTTCACATCAACAGTAACAATGCAGGTGTGAATGCCGGTTTTGGCGAAAATGCTATTAGCGTAAACGGCGGCGATGTTTCCATCTCCAGCACAAGTGCCTACGATGCTGGCGTCCTCGCCTCTGAAAACGGCAAGAACACGATCACTACCAGCGGTACGCTTTCTGTCACTGCCGAAACCACGGGCATCAGTGCTGAAAACGGCGGCAAGAACAGCCTTACGGGTAATGATGTTTCTATCACTGCATCGTCAAAGCATGGTGTTTACGCAGCTGACGCTGGCAGCACTAACGAAATTTCTGCGGGTACAGATGGTAAGGTGGAGATTTCCGCTGGCGGTTCCGGGCTTTTTGCCGAGAGAGGCGGTGCGAACAGCGTCACGGGTGGTGATATTTCCATAACTGGCTTAAACTATGCCGTCATCGCTGGGAGCCAAAGCGTAAATGAAATTGATGCTGGCGCTGAGGGTAAAGTTACAATAAATGGTGCCCGTTATGGCCTTTATGCTGGAGCGGAAGGTAAGAATGTTGTGAATGGCGGCGATATTACCATTACCAGCACTGAAAACTCGAACTCGCGGGCTGCCGTCTTTGCTACGGGCAATAATAGCGCCAATGCGATTACTGCGGATTCTGACGGCAAGATTGTAATCAATGGTGGATGGGGAGGGCTGGGAGCCGCCCAGCAAGGCGTAAACAATGTCAGCGGCGGCGATATTGCCATTACCAGCGGTACCAGTAGTCCTGCTGTCTTTGCCACAGGCAGCGGAAGCACAAATAATGTTGATGCTGGACCTGACGGAAAGGTTGTCATCGAGGCCTACTACGAAGGCCTTAATGCCAATAGCGGCGGCAGTAACACTGTCCGCGGCGGCGACATTACTGTTACCGGTAATCGCAGCGCGGCCTTGTGGGCTGTGAATAGCGGGAGCAATAACAGCATTGATGCTGGATCAAACGGAAAGATCGCTGTGAACGGATACCTGTCTGCCCAATCTGGCGGTGTGAACAACCTTTCCGGCGGTGATGTGAACGTGTCTGGAGTCTCTGGCGCCAGCAATGGCTACGGGCTGTATGCCACCCTTTCCGGCAGCAATACCATCTCCACAGCAGATGGCCATATAACTGTGTCGGGAACCTCCACCTCAAATAACAGCTATGCCATGTCTGCGGTCTCTTCCGGGAGCAACAGCATCACCACAGAAAGTGGCGATGTAACGGTGACCGCCACCTCTACCACCAACTCCCCAGGCAGCTCCAGTTATGGCATGGGGGCCTCCTCCGGTCGCAACTCCATTACCACGGCCAATGGTGATGTGGCGGTGGCTGCCGCCTCTACAAAGGGCAGCGGTGCAGGTATGTGGGCTTATGATTCTGGCACTGTTGCCAGTAACACCATTGCTAGCGAAAGTGGCAACGTTGAGGTTACAGGCTCTGGAACCATCGGCTACGGCATGAATGCGGCCAGTTCCGGCAGCAACTCCATTACAACAGAAGATGGCGATGTCAGGGTGTCGGGTGCAGGAAACGGCCCCTCTGGCAGCGGTAATGCCTACGGCATGTACGCCACCTCTGGTCGTAATTCCATAACCACCGAGGATGGCAACGTAACCGTGTCGGGTGTGAGCAGCGGCAGCCTTGGTTATGGAATGTCTGCAAGCAATTCCGGTCATAATTCCATTATCACAGAAAGCGGAAATGTAGAGGTGTCGGGTTCGGGCTCCACCGGCTACGGAATGCATGCGACCGTTGGCGAAAATTCCATCACCACAGCAGATGGGCGCGTGACTGTTTCTGGGACAAGCACTGCCATGCATGCCAGTGGCGGCAGTAATTCCATTTCCACTGAAGATGGCGATGTGCAAGTTTCTGGCCCGATAGGCATGTATAACAAGTACGGAACCAACAGCGTTACCACTGCAAATGGTAATGTCACTGTTTCGGGCACTGGCACCAGCAACGCCGTTGGTATGATGAGTGCTGGCGAACCCAATAACAATGCCATTACAGCAACACCCGGCAGCAACGTCATCACCACGGAAAACGGCAATATTACCGTGATGGGAACGGCCAACACCAACAATAGCAGCAGCGGGTTCGGTATGAATGCGAACGCTGCCGGGAATAATGTTATTTCCACAGAAGGCGGAACAGTAAATGTGACGGGCAATAGCACTACAGGCTACGGTTACGGCATGTATGCCAGCAACAATGGCGCTGTTAACTCTGTTACCACCGCTGGCGGGGATGTGAGCGTATCAGGCTCGGGAGTCGCCGGTACTGGCTTCGCTATGGCAGCATATAGTGATGGCAATAATTCCATTAGTACAACCAGCGGTGACGTAAATGTACTCGCCAAATCCACTACTTCTGCCGGGTCTGGCATGTATACCTCTGGTGGCAAAAATGCCGTTAAGACTGAAGGCGGCGATGTGACTGTGACCGGCAGTTCTGCCTCCGGTGTTGGTCGCGGTATGGATGCTTTGTCCGGTGCCAATTCGGTGGTTACAGCGAGCGGTGAAGTGAACATTTCAGGAAAGTCAACTTCCGGCAGCAGCTACGGCATGTCCACGACCTTTAACGGGCAGAACTCCGTCACAACGGAAGGCGGGGATGTGAACGTGTCGTCAACGGCCTCCCGTAGTAGCTACGGCATGTACACAGCTTCAACTGGCGCCAATACCATCACCACTGGCGATGGTGATGTGGATGTGTCGGCCAAGAGTTCAGGCACTACGTCCAACAGCTACGGCATGTCCGTCAATGGCGCTGGCAGCAACTCTATTGCCACAAAAAATGGCGATATTGATGTGTCGGGGAGCGGAGCCGCCGGTTATGGGCTGTTTTCTAATGCCACAGGCGGCAAGAACAGCGTAGAGACCGTAGCTGGGAATATCTCCATTCAGGGCACGGGCACAAACGGCACAGGTGCGGGCATGTTTGCCCAGAATGCTGGCAGCAATAGCGTTACAGTCAGGTCTGGCGACGTGACGGTTACTGGCTCCGGCGCTGGAGATAAGGACAGCTATGGCATGTTTGCCAGCGGTGCGGACAGCAGCAATAGTATTGTTACCCAGAGCGGCTCCGTAGTCGCATACGGCAATGCTGCCGACAGCGGTTCTGCGTATGGCATGGCTGCGTTTGCTTCTGGAAGTAATCGTATCTCTACAGATTCTGGCTCCGCAGTGGTTTACGGAATTGCCGAGAGTGGAGAAAGTTATGGCATGGTTGCCCAAAATGCGGGCACCAACAGCATAGAAACAGATAGCGGTGCTGTAATGGTTGAGAGCGGAAGTCCCACAACGTCCACTGGAATGTGGGCCGATTCCGCAGGAAGTGCCAATAGAATTACCACAAACAGCGGTGATGTCTTCCTTTTTGCTGACGGTTCCGGCTCAGAAGACAGTAAGGGCATGCTTGCCACTGATTCAGGAATAAATAGTATTGCCACCCAAAGCGGCGCTACGTTCATTTCTGGGGGAATACATGCAACAACTTCCGGCAGCAACAGCGTCACAGCCCGGTCTGGTGACGTGACGATTACGGGATCCGGCACTGGCGACAATGACGGTTTCGGCATGCTTGCCAGCGGGTCTGGCAGCACCAACAACGTCACAACCCAGAGTGGCTCTGTGATTGCTTCAGTCTCAGGAACCGGCAGCAGTTACGCATTCGGCATGGCTGCCGTAAGCTCCGGCAAGAATAATATCTCCACTGAAACTGGATCTGTGGCGATTTCCGGCACAGGCAATGCAAGTACTGGCGATGGCTATGGCATGTTTGCCAATTATGCTGGTGGTAACAGCATTGAAACGGTCAGCGGCGATGTGGCTGTTTCATCGGACAGCGCCAGCAGAAGCTACGGGATGTGGGCTTTTTCGTCCGGCAGCAAGAATAGCATCGCTACGGACAGCGGCTCTGTATCTGTAGATGCCTCCAGTTCCGCCAATGGCCTCAGCAATGGCATGTTTGCCGAAAATTTCGGCGCCAACAGCATTACGACCAACGGCGGCGCAGTGGCTGTTTCCGCCAGCAATACTGGCTCTGGCGATGCACATGGCATGCATGCCCTCAATTCCGGCAGCAACAGCATTGCTTCCGCAGCCGACATACCGCTGACCGTGACCATCACTGCCACGGCCGCTTCGGCTCAGAAGGCTATTGCCATGTGGGCGCAGGGTGGCGGTGCCGTAAACTACATCACCGGGCATTCACAGGCTGGGGGCGATGGCGACAGCATCACCCTGAGCGGTGGCATCGCAATGCAGACCGCTAACGGCGGCAGGAACATCATTACCACTGGGGCAGGCAACGACCATGTAACCATTAATGGAGCCGTCAAGGGCAGCGGCAACCAGATCAATGTGGGCGGCGGCAGCAATACGGTTACGCTTAACGGCGCGGTTGAATCCGGCAGCCTGAACGTCATTGCTACCGACGGCACGTACACGCTCATACTTCAGGCCTCCAGCACGGAAAGCTTCGCAGAACGTTACGGCCAGTGGCTCAATGGCATTACGTCCGACAATCTTATTGCTGGCGGGCTGACCAGTATCAGCTTTGACGGTCTGGATGCAGCGAATCTGCCCGCAGATTTTCTGACAACGTTTAACGACCTTCTGTACGTTTTGCACGACAACGGTGTTTCCATCGTGCCGGACGGTCTCTACGGCCACCTGCACGATCCTGCGGCTACCGCCGCTCCCATGATGTTTGCGGCGGCGGATGTTGCTGAACATAGCGGTACAGACGGCATTCATTCTGGTGCATCCGATGATGGACAGGCCGCGCATGCGGCAGGTTTGGGAACGGTTCAGGGGGCTGAGGCACCGAATACTGCCGGCGATCATGCTCTGGATGAAGCGGGCAGCGACGCTGCCATTGGTTCCGGCGGGGCAGAATTATCCCATCACGATGACAGCACTGGCGCGCAGGGTACATCTGCTCAGGGATACACTGCCGAGGATACGCATCCGGCAACGGAACACTATGTAACCGGCGTTGTTGATCATGCTGAAGATGGAGCGACTCACGATGTCCTTCAAAGTCTGGGCGGCCAACTGAACACTGGTGCGCATCCTCAGTTGGATACGCATCTGGCTGAAAATACCGATAGTGTCACGCCGTCCACGGAGAATGGGCATGAGGACTCGCCAGTTCTGGATGATTTGCTGAGCGACAACTCGTTTTACGGCAGTGAAAATGTTGGTCTGCTGTTTCATGGGGATAGCCTGAACCAAAACGCAGATGGACCTGTTGCTGGCGCAACTGCCGGGCAACAAGGCGAAATTCATGCTGACCTGGTGCTCACCCTGGGCGATGAGTCGCTTGACGGCCTGTTTGCAGAGGGGTCTCTGAGTAGCGGCGTTAGCGGTGACGCACATCAGTATGGGGAATCTGTCTCAGGAGGGTTTGTCGCAAGCCTGACGGACATGCCTGCTGTGATGAATGAAAATTCCACCGGTATGCACATTGCCGGTGGAGGCGACGTACATGGCGTGGATGGCGAGGCGAGTGCTTCCGCGTGGGCGAACGCGCCTGACTCTGCTGAACACTTTGCACAAGCGCAAGAATCAGTAAATACGGCCATGCGCCAAATTGAAGGTTGCTAGAGAAGTGACCCACCCACAGGCTGACAGCTGACTTTACTGATTGGCCGTCAGCCTGTGGGTTCCGTTCTGGAAGAAGGGTTCCGTCTTATGTGCTTATGCCGCTTCCTTTAAATTAATTTTATAATCATGATGCAGCGTTTATAGAAAGCTGTATGATTGGATGACAAACAATGGTTATAGGCATGTCCTTGATTGAGGGGACATAGTCATTGTTGTCATCACTGCTGCGGCAAATATTCTGTCACAGGATTAACTCACCTGCCATTCTGAATTAAATCTCTTTTTTCGCATTCATCTTGATATATCGGCAGCAAATGCATCTTTTGTCATTTTAATTTATGGCATAAGTGTTGTTGTTTTGTGTTATATTTTGACTGTGTTAACTGTTATGTTCGAATTCATGTCGTAAATCATGTTAATAATTTTTTAATATAATACTGTATTAAATTTTTTAAATTTTTTTGTGAAATAAAATTTATTCAATTATTATGTAATATGAATATTTTTTATTTGACAAGTATGATAATTTTTATTTCATTGGTGTTGTAGTGCTATTTGTTGAGTGTCTTTATGGTTTATAACTTAATAGTTGTAGTTGTTATGGTGATGGAAAAAACAAGCGCGCATCATCTGGTGTGCGCAGATATCGCCAAGTGGAAAAAACTAAGCATGCTTGTGGCTGCGTCACTAGCGTGAGTGCGTGTATGCATTTGATAAAATGGAAATATGAGCTTGATGTGCAGGTATTTGATGAAAAATGATGCTGATTGCACAGTTAATTTATAAAAAAGCCGGAAGTGAGCTTTAATAAAATTATTCAGACTGTGTTATGCAGGCTAATGCATGGGTATACTTTACTGTTTGAAATCTCTTATGGAACACGAAGCAATGAACAAAATAAATTCATTTTTCAAAAACTGGAAAAGCCATGAAGGCGTGACAACAATAAAGCAAATTGAAGCGCATTTTGGCAGTATTGTTTTGTCACTTGAAAAGGCGGGGAGTGTTATCGTGCAACCTCCCGTGGACAAGCTTTGGTTCTCCATTGCACTTCTGGATACCAAGATAGATCGGAAGGTGGAAAACTGGCATCTGGAAAAAATGAAAATAGCGGCCTTCAATGCATCAATAAATCCGCAAGGACGAGCGCTCAAGGCGTCCTATCTTGAGGATTGCATGTCCATACATGTGTTTTTTGACCCCAGCTTTTTGAACGAATTTGCAGAAGAAATGGGATGCAAGATTGATGCAAGCAAAGTGTACCCTATTCACGGTATACATAATCAGCAGTTTTCAGCTGTAGCAAAAAGCATTTTGATGCCGTTATTTGCTCCGGATATGCAAAGTTTGCGTCTTGATGAAACAATGCAGGGAGCATTACGGTATATATGTGATATGTATGATATAAAAAGCTGCTTCTATGGGGCGAGGATGAGCAAGCCGCAGTTGCAGCGCGTATGCGAATATATTGACGAGAATATTTCGGAAAAGCTTACTGTTGAAGATCTCGCTCAGGTCGCGCGCCAGAATAGAACCGCATTTTCGACAAAATTTAAAAATACTGTGGGAATGACGCCGCACAAATTTATCATTCAGAGGCGGATAGCAAGAGCAGAAGATTTGTTGCGTAATTCAAAACATACAATTACGGAAATAAGCGCAATTTGCGGATTTTCTGATCTTGCCCACTTTTGCCATGTGTTTAAGCGATGTCATGGAGTATCTCCACAACAGTTTAACAAGGAGTAGCGTGGTATCCAATTGTCGGTAATGTCTCCGTATCGTATCAGATTTGCTCAGGATAACTGCTTTCTTTTTCGTCGCAGCAGATATCCTGAATAAATCTGTTTAAGCGTAATGAGCCTGTATTAGCTATTTCACTCCAGCTTAAGCTGGAATTACTGTTTCTCAAATTCAGCTCGTGGGTAAACTGCATTCTCAATTTTAAGGTATCGACTGCATCACTGCTTGTTATGCCAATTTTTTTGCATAAAAAGACATAGGTGGCATCGGCCAGGTTGATTCCATCAGAAATTATGTAAAGCATCAACCCGTGATCAGCAGACAGGCTCTTCAGTTCCGGGGCATCTGGCAATAAGGCGCACGCGCCAGCCGCAGAAATGTTTATTATTTGCGATCTGAGGGCTGCGAGATGGTAATGGTTTTGAATCAACTCCCTTAAGTCGTGCCTGGTTGCAGGAATCTGGTCAATACGCATCACCCCGGACGCCTTGGAATATTCGGGATACCAGTCAATTCTTCGGTCTCTCCGCATGCGGCGAACAACATTTTGAGCAGCAAATCGCAAGAGCAGGGCCTGTATGCTATGATCCGCATTCTTTTTTACGCCAAGTATTTTACCGCATCCCATATAGCCCAGTCGCATTCTCTGCGGATAGTTTTTATTAAGGCAGAAAAAGTATTCAAATTCATTAGGGTAAATTTTGCAGGGCCTTTCAATGATTGTTTGGTCAACAACCTTCAGTTTTGCTTCTCGTCCGATTGTCTCGCTAAGGTACCCGTGGCACAAGACATCTCTGATGGCTCCATTCAGTTTGATACTGCATGTGACCTTTACAATAGTTTTAACATCCTGGGCTGTGTAAAAGATGTTGGAGTTCTTTGATTGTGCAGTGAATCCACTGTGTTCTGCTGATATTATCATTAATTTCCTTTGACTGTTATGTATTGTTGTGGGATTTTAAGGGATTGGCCGTGTTCATTTTTGTGTTAAGAAATTTTTATTTTGTATTTTTCTGGTGAAATTTTATTTATAAATACTCTTGTGATTAATATTCGTATGGCAATTAATTAATATGCAAGATTATATTATATGCTAAAATTTAATTATAAGCTTAGTACTATGATATAATATGGATAAATTATGTTAGGAGCATATTTTATTAATGCTAGATATATTTAATAAGCTAAATTGCTATATCTCGTAATTTATGATGCCATGTGAAGAAGATATTGAATTGTATTTTTAACAACACTGTGTGAATCAAATTTACAATAACTCGATCCATAAACGTATTGTGCTGTCAAAAAATACCTGCTCCAGGTATATGCGAGCACCAAAAATAAAATTGAGTAGATTGCTTGGATATTGCGGAAAGCCTGGGCCGGAGTGTGAGTTGTGGATATGTTTAGATGTGTGACGTTCTCGAACGGCGCAGTATGCCGGGTGACGTGAATCACTCTGATGCTGGCTATTGTAACGCATAGTCCAAAGCCGCAAGAGCCGGAAAATCGGCTCCGGCACTTGCGGTCCTTCAAAAAAATCCTTCACGGTCCTGTTGCCTTTGCTATGGTGCGATGTGGAAGATGAAAATGTTGGAAAACACGCGTCCAGCAATGTGTTACGTTCTGAGGACATTGAAATAGCTTCCAACTGTCTCATTAGTCTTCGTATCTCCAGAGTTGGCCCCAATGCTGGGTATGCCGGGCGTAGCTAGGCTTGGCTGTATGCTTAGAAAAACAGAAAGCCCGCCAAGCTGTTAGCTTAGCGGGCTTCTTCGAACTCTCCTGGAGTTCAAGATAGCGCCAAGAGGGGACCTCGGCACCATTTGATATGTTGAATTTCAATAATCTGAAATTATTGAAATTTATTTGTCCTCGAAGGCTTGTAACCCCGTTTATGAACCATGTAGCAATGGCTTGCATGAAAAAACATCCGCAAAATGAGGCCGGGCACATTGCAATTCTTCTTCATCCCCAATAGCCTTTGCAGGCTTTAGCAAAACTATCACCATGGCTCATACCACACCGGATCAGAAACTTGGGTCAGTGCGGTGCTCTAAAGCTTGCGGCCATAGCCGAGTCCAAGCAAAGGTTTCCTTGCCAAGCTCAACGTCCAAGTCTCCGCCCAACGTTGCATAGTCTACCACCTGTATTTTCATTTAGGCCTAGATAGCGATGCTGGAAACGCGGGTTTCACTCTTGGCCTTTCGCGTCAGTCGCTGTAAATGTTGTCATGGATTGCAAGCCACTGCACGGCGGTTGTGGTCTTAATCCCCTGCTGAAAATTAAAAGTATTTGCCATACTCCATGCCACGCCGTCAGGACGTGCGAAGGCGAGTCGATATTTCGCTGCTGTGTCATTTGGGGAATTGCGCACATCCTCGACCAGCATTTCCTTGGTCAGTAATTTTCTCTCAGTTATATCCCCCCATCGACTCTCCATTAGTTCTGCAATTTCAATGTATTTTAAAGTATCTCCAGCAATATAAACAATTTTATTGCGAATCTCAGGCTGATAAAAGAATATTTCAGCCGTTAACATGCCAATATCTTCGGGGGTTGTTAGCGTTATAGAGTGTTGCCAGTCGCCGAGGCCATATACAGTATGTTTCTTTTCATCGACCACACCAAAACTTGGTTCAAAGAGGTAGCTAGTAAAAATGCCAGTGGAGACAATGGTCCAATCGGTCTCGCTTTGCCCACGTAAAAGATGACGCACCTCAAGTTGTTCGTCCCATACCTCTTGCCCGCTTCCTTTCCCCACTATGTCGTAGTCCACACCAAATTGCCATGGAAAATAGCGAGTTACACCTGCATTGAGCACAGCCGTGGTAATTTTGATCTGCGTTCCTGGTCCACCAACAAAGCCACTACAGTTGATTACCGCGCCAAACTGTCGAAAAATGGTGCTCAATTCATCAATACTTTGTCTTTGCAGATCCCCTTCTACCACAGATATTCCTAACTCTCTGAGTTCATCAAGCCTCGCTTTTCGTGAACCAGAAACTGCGTGACTGGCTTCCTCTTTGAGTAATACGCTGATTTTTGTCGATGGATTTTTGTGAGTTTTTTTACTCATAGCGCGCAATACTGGCATTCCAAGTTGTCCAGCACCAAGCACGAGGACTGTATTTGTGGATTCTTCTGTTAACAACATCATATCTATCTCCTTTAATTTTGCTTTAGGTTAACATAGAAAAAAATGAAAACTCAACTAGGCACACGAATGATACTGTGGCATCTCTGAAAAATATGGCATTGAAAAGTTAGTGTTTCCAGTATAGGAGTACAAGAATGAAGAAAAGTAGGTTTGCCGATGAACAGATTATTGGAATGCTGCGGCAGATAAGGCCGAAGTTCGCGTTGTTGACCTGTGTCGTCAAACGCTATCTCGGGTAGGACCTTTACAAATGGCGCAGCAAATTTTGCGAGGCGGATATCATTGACGGAAAGCGTCTGCGGCAGGTGGATGAGGATGCGCACCTGAAAATGTTTTTTGGCGAACAGGGCAAGATTACTATAGGAGGCAAAGTGGAAGACTGGGACGCTATGTTGAAACTTTCAAAAGAGTTGTGTGAAGGGCTAACCAATGACGATGATGGTCTGAAACGAGAAATACTTACACACGCGGGGAACCGATGGTCATTGGGGGTGGTGCACATCTTGGGAACCTCTGGCCCCCTGCGGCATGGAGAAATCCGTCGCCATTTTGGCGAAATCACACAGAGAATGTTGACGCGCACGCTACGTCAACTGGAGCGGGACGGCCTTATCGTCCGGCACGATTACCATGAGAAGCCGCTCCGAGTTGTTTACGAAATTACAAGCCTGGGCAAAGAAATGCTTATTCAGATAATGCCGGTATGGCACTGGATTATTACATCATCTGACCGTTTTCGCGAGGCAAGATCTCGATATGAAAGCCAGCGAGGTTGATGGTTTCCTTCAAAACCAGATGCCAGACGGTTCCATTAAGAAGATGGTGATATTAACAAAACTAAGCGGTTACCACAGCAAAACAGGCCCGGTTGGCAAGTTGAATCGCACTCCTGCCTGCTGCTTGCATCCAGGAGGATATGGACAGATGTGTTAGCCCCTTGTGGCTCAGATTCTTTCTGAAAGAAGTGAAAATTGCGAATCTGCGGACGGTGTTGCGAGCTATTAGGCAGGGGCCCCCGGCACCCGATGCTTCAACCCCTTTGGATTTGCGCCTGCAAAAAAGCCTGAAGGCGTGTGCGCAGGGCGGTACTTGCCTGAAGTGTTTTCAGCTTCATTGTTCAGATAAGGCACCAACTTGTCGGTGCCATCCACGCCCACCGTGGCTGAAAATTTTTGATGCCGTGGAATCCTATGCTTTTTAATGCTTCCCCAGCGGCAGTACCGTTTGCCTCCCCGTGCAGCCGACCAAATGGATTCTACAGGGACTTGATCTACTCCCGCATCAGGTGTTCGCGGCACACGGCCATAAAATCCCGCAAGCATGGGGAAAGCCATTTATCTTTGTGCCACAGCATAAATACGCCAGTTTCAAAAGGTCCGCCAATCAACGTGAGGTAGGTCGTCAAATTCGAACGCCATGTTAAGCGGCAATCGGCAGCTTTGGT